>JADLCC010000506.1 GCA_020847425.1 Saprospiraceae bacterium | reverse complement strand
GAAATGGCGCTGGCCGATTGTTTGAACTTGCTGGAAGACAACAAAACGGCGATTTTAACCAATTACGGCCAGTTTTTAGAACTTTTCCCGCCAAAATGGGAGGTGCAAATCCACGAAAACTCTTCCTGGAGCTGTGTGCACGGCATAGAACGCTGGCGGGCCGACTGCGGCTGCAACTCCGGCCGGGCCGGCTGGCACCAGCGCTGGCGCAAACCACTACGCGATACGCTCGACTGGTTGCGCGACCGGCTGGCGCCGCTCTATGAGCGGGAAGCAGCCCGTTTCCTCCAGGACCCCTGGGCCGCCCGCAACGATTATATCGACGTGATGCTCGACCGTTCCCCTGCGGTGACCGATGTTTTCCTGAAAAAACACGCCCGCCGCGAGTTGAGCCATCTGGAGAAGGTCGTCACCCTACGCCTGCTCGAAATGCAACGCCACTCCGTGCTGATGTACACCAGTTGCGGCTGGTTTTTTGATGAAATATCAGGGCTCGAAACAAACCAGATTCTACAGTACGCCCTGCGCGCCATGGATTATGCCCATGATGCCGCAGGTACCGACCTGCACCCAGAGTTTATTCGCCGCCTGAGCGAGGCGCCCAGCAATACATTTCCCAATGGCGCCGCCAGTTTTTTGCAAAATGTAGTGCCCACCCGTGTTACCCTCGAACGGGTTGCGATGCACTTCGCGGTGGCTTCTTTGTTTGAAGAAAACCCGGAGGGCCTGGATTTATTCAATTATACCGCATCGGTGGAGTTTTTCGAAAAAATTGAAGCCGGCACACCACAGTTTGCTGCGGGCCGGCTGGTGATTCGGTCGCAGTTGAGCCATGCGGAACGCACGTTTTGTTTTGCGGTGCTCTACATGGGGCAGCAGCATATTATCGGAAATATCAGCGGTACCATGAACCGCACCGCTTTTGAGGAAATGTTCGGCCGTACCAGTAAAGCATTCCGTACAGCCAACCTCGGCGAAGTGATCGGTATATTGCAGGAGTATTTCGGCCCGGAAAAATTCACGTTGTCCAGCCTGTTCGCCGATGAAAAAATGAAAATCATCAGCGATATCACCGACCACAGTTTGTCCCTGGCGGAATCCAATTTCCGCAATGTATTTAATGACAATTACCAACTGATGACTGGCCTGCAGGAAGCCGGATTGCCGCTACCTGAAGCCTGGCGCAATATTGCGGCTTATGTGCTGAATTCCGATTTGCTGGATTTTTTTGAAAATGGACATATTACAGAAACCCGAACCTTACACCGGATTGCCGGCGACCTGAAACGCTGGGGAATCAAACTCAACGACGAGGAAATCATCCGTCACGCCATCGGCGAGCGGGTGTACCGGGAAATTGAAAGGATCAACCTGGACGAATCTTCGGTGGGCAGGGTAGAGTGGCTCAATACAGTTTTGGAGGTGGTTGCTGAAATGGGCCTGAAACCCAGTATATGGCGCAGCCAGAATGTTTTTTATGTGCTCACCAAAGGTTACCGGAAAGGAGAATGGGTTTTTGTCAACAAAGGCTGGCAAAAAGCGTTCGAGCAACTGGCGGTGTTGTTGAAGGTGCGGCTGAAAGTGTGAGTCGTGAGTCGTCAATCGTGAGTCGTGAGTGGCATCCAGGTAGAAGAATGTTTTGCTTTCTCTTATTGTAGTTGAACATCCTTCAACCTGGATGCCACTCACGACTCACGATTGACGACTCACGACTCACGTTTTTTTTCTCCAAAAAATTGATTTTCTAGAATCTTTATGCAAAACTTTGCAGTCCGGATGCAAAAAAGCCTGTCGCAACCCTGCGGCGGGCTTTTTTGTCCTGTTATAGTCAATGCACAGTGGTTTTGAATGAAAGACCGACGCAAATGCCTGAAAGCGAAGACTTCAAACCATCAAACCCTTTACCCGCCGAAGCCTTTTTTATGCGAAGGAGGGGCAAACCACTTAAACCTGACTATACAATTCATGCACCACCACCGGCCATTGTAGCAAAGTGTTGCTTTGGCAATGATAAACAACGGATAATCAGATCCTAACCTGAAATTTTTACATCATGGAAGAAAATAAAATAATCGAACCCGCAGCCCCTGAAACAGTGGGCAGCAACGGCACCGCCCGCAAGAAAAAAGAATGGACTAAAAAACCCGGCGACAACTCCTGGACCATGTTCAAGGTAATGGCCGAGTTTGTAGACGGTTTTGAAACACTGAATAAAATCGGTCCCTGTATCTCTATTTTCGGATCAGCGCGTACCAAACCGGGCACTTATTACTACGATATGGCCGTGAAAATTGCCGCCAAACTTACGGAAGAAGGCTACGGCATTATCACTGGCGGTGGCCCCGGCATCATGGAAGCGGGCAACAAAGGCGCCTGGATGAAAGGCGGCTCTTCGGTCGGCCTGAACATAGAACTGCCCTTTGAGCAGCACCACAACCCGTTTATTGCACCGGATAAAAACCTGCAGCACCGCTACTTTTTTGTGCGCAAAGTGATGTTTGTCAAATACGCGCAAGGCTTCGTAGTGATGCCCGGCGGCTTCGGCACTCTCGACGAATTATTCGAAGTGCTCACGCTGGTGCAAACCAAAAAAATTACACCGGTGCCGATTATCCTGATCGGCAAGGAATTCTGGGAAGGCATCAAAAACTGGATCGTGGAAGTAATGCTGGAACGCCACCACACGATCAATGCGGAAGACCTCAACCTGTTCCATATCACGGATGACCCGGATGAAGTGCCGCAAATCATTAATCAGTTTTATAAAGAACGGCCCGAGGAACTTTCTCAGAACTTTGGACTTTAGTCGTGAATGGTGAGTCGTGAGTTGTGAGTGGTGGATAAGGTTGATTGGTTTTTATAAAAAATTCGTGAAGATTAAATTGATTGTAAATACTTGATTTTCAACACGAATAACCAACAACCAACAACCACTTTTCGCCACAACGCAAGCCAAACACTACCGCCCCAAACACCAAACACGATAAACCACACACGATATGCAGAAACCATCCATTCCCGAAGGAACCCGCGATTTCGGCCCCGAACAGGTGCGCCGCAGGACCTATATTTTTGATACCATCCGCAACGTATTTATCAAGTTCGGTTTTCAGCCGCTGGAAACGCCGGCTATGGAAAACCTGAGTACGCTGACCGGCAAATACGGCGATGAAGGGGATAAACTGTTGTTTAAAATACTCAACAATGGCGACTACCTGAAAGACGCGGATGAACAAACCCTGGCATTGCGCGATTCGGGAAGGCTGTTGAAAACCATTTCCAAGCGCGGCCTGCGTTACGATCTGACGGTGCCTTTCGCACGGTATGTGGTGATGAACCGGGGGACCCTGACGTTCCCGTTCAAGCGCTACCAGATACAACCCGTCTGGCGCGCCGACCGGCCGCAGCGGGGCCGCTACCGGGAGTTTTTCCAGTGCGATGCGGATGTGATCGGTTCGGAAAGTCTGTTGTACGAAGCCGAACTCAGCCAGATTTACGATGAAGCATTTGCACAACTGGGCATTCCGGTGGTGATCAAAATCAACAACCGGAAAATTCTTTACGGTATCGCCGAAGCGGCGGGTATCCCCGACAAATTTATGGATATGACCGTGGCCATCGACAAACTGGACAAAGTCGGGATCGGTGGTGTGCGCGAAGAACTGCTCGGGCGCGGCATCTCCGAATCGGCCATTGCAACAATTGAAAAAATATTACAAGCACCAGACCTGACCTCCCTCCGACCCATTTTTGCCAACAGCGAAACGGGGCTGAAAGGCCTGGATGAACTGGAGCGGGTGTTCGGCCTGCTTTCGGGTTATACCTTGAAAAACGAACTGCGTTTCGATATCACCCTGGCCCGCGGCCTGAGTTATTACACCGGCTGCATCTTCGAAGTGGCCGCCAAAGATTTCCAAATGGGCAGCATCGGCGGCGGCGGCCGTTATGCCGACCTGACAGGCGTTTTTGGTGTGCCGGGCCTGTCGGGCGTGGGGGTTTCCTTCGGCGCCGACCGCATTTACGACGTGATGGAAGGCATGGGGCTTTTTCCGGAAACGCTGACGGAAAGTGTAAAAGTACTGTTTGCTTCTATGGACGAAGCCTCGTTTGAATACGCGTTTAAGTGTATTACGGCGTTGCGCGGTGCCGGCGTTGCAGCCGAGTTGTACCCCGAACCGGGTAAATTGAAAAAACAATTTGAATTTGCTGCCAAACGCAATGTGCCCTACATGGCTATCATCGGTGAGTCGGAAATGCAAAACGGCAACCTGATGGTGAAAAACCAGAAGACAGGCGAACAAAAGGCGATGACCGTGGAGGAACTGGCACAATTGCT
>JADLCC010000505.1 GCA_020847425.1 Saprospiraceae bacterium | reverse complement strand
TTCTACACAAAGAAAATAACTGCCGAAAATACTGCAATCCAGATCAAAGACTGGCCTGCGGGCATGTATTTTATCCGGGTAAAAAACAACGGCATATCTTATTGCCGGCGGGTGGTGGTGGAGTGAATGAGATATTGGAGCACGGATTAAAATCCGTGTTCCGTGCTCCGTGTTCCATTTTGATCTATTTTTTCCTTTTAAACGACCAGGTTACCCATACCTGAACAGCCACAGCGCCGTCAGGCAGCCGTCCAACCGAGCTTGCCCGGTACACTTGTGCTTCGCCGTTTTCCAGCGTCCGGGCGATCGCATTCGATAACTCAGCACCCTCCGCACAGGTAAAAAGCAGCGTTTGATCCGCTTTTTTCAAAAATTCGGCTTCAATATGCGTCACCAGCATGGAAACGGGCTGTTTCCCCTGCAAATGAGCCATTGCAAGCAATCCGGTGGATAACTCAGCCGCAGCGCATTGTGCAGCAAAGTAGGTAGAGCGAAAAGGATTCTGCGATCGCCAGCCATAAGGGAGCGAAACCGTGGTTTGCGACTCGTCACAATGCCGGACGCCAATCCCCATAAACCATGCCGAGGGAAGTTTCTGCAACAGAAACAAACGCATTTTCCAGGACGTATTAACCAGGCGTAAAAAAACGGGTAAATCCATTGCTGAAACTTTTTTGGCAAATGTATAGTTTAGTAAATCGTTAATTTTGTTGATTGCCAAAAATAATATGCTCAACCGGCTTATTTTTCGGTCGTTATTTCAATTATTTCAAAATATCCGGTAATTCATTCGTTCACTATTCAACTTTTGAAACATGGAATGGAGAAGACTCAATGGACAGCGCATAGCGCAACCGTTGCTGAATGCAGTAGAGGATACCCTGCGAAGGGAAAAGGCAGAAGGTTATAAACTCAAGGTTTGTATCGGTACTGACTCGCAGGTAATTGGGGCGGAAGTTCATTTTGCCACTGTAATCGTGTTTTTGCGCGAAAAGCGCGGTGGCTTTATGTTTATTTCCAATGATAAAAGTATGCGCAAAATGACCCTGCGCGAACGAATGATTCTGGAAGTGGGCCGCTCCGTGGAAGTCGCTTATTCCTTGTGTCATTTGCTGGACGAACATGATGTCGCCCTGGAAGTGCATGCCGATATCAATACCGATCCGGCATTTGAAAGCAATACCGCGTTAAAGGAAGCGATGGGTTATATCCTGAGCATGGGTTTTGTATTTAAAGCCAAACCCGACGCTTTTGCTTCCTCTTGCTGCGCGGATAAAGTAATCTGAAAAGCAAAAGGGCAAACATGGCTCATATTTGCCCTTGACTTTTTCAACTGTGCCCTTGACTTTTTGCCCTTTCGCCGTACGTAGCCAAACATTCATCGAATAACAGATACAGGCACCCCCCGTTTTTTTGGAACTTCGCGCCGAATTTCTTTTCATCTTTAAAAAAACGGGTTTATGCAGCGATTAATCACGCTCTTTTTCCTTTTCGCCCTCATGGCAGGGCCTATTTTCGGCCAGCAAATCAAATTCGTGGAATATGATTTGCCGAACGGCTTGAAAGTCATTTTACACGAAGATCATTCCACCCCAATTGTAGCCGTATCGGTGATGTACCATGTGGGTTCAAAGAATGAAAAGCCGCAACGCAGCGGCTTTGCCCACTTTTTTGAACACCTGCTTTTTGAAGGCTCTGCCAACATCAAGCGTGGTGAGTTCAGCGAGTACATCAATAAAGCAGGTGGTACGAATAATGCCAACACCTGGTACGACCGCACTTACTATTATGAAGTGTTGCCCAGCAATCAACTCGCTCTCGGCCTCTGGCTGGAAAGCGAACGCATGTTTCAGGCTAAAGTAGAACAGATCGGTATCGAAACACAACGCCAGGTGGTGAAAGAGGAACGTCGCCAACGGATTGACAATCAGCCATATGGCGGACTTCTGGAAGAAACCATGAAGCGTGTCTTCAAGGTGCATCCTTACAAGTCTTCCGTTATTGGATCTATGGAAGACCTGGACGCGGCTCAGGAAGCCGACTACAAACAGTTTTACAAAGATTTTTACCGCCCGGACAACGCCATTCTGTCCATTGCCGGCGATATCGATATCAAACAGGCAAAGGAACTGGTTGATGTTTATTTCAAAAGTATTCCGCGCGGTACCGGTACGATTCAACGTACTTTCCCGCAGGAGCCTCCTATGCAGGGTGTTACACGTGACACCGTCTATGACAACATTCAATTACCTGCTGTCGTCTTTGGCTATCAGTTCCCAGCCCAGGGCACCAAGGATTTTTACGCGCTCAAAATGCTGAGCACCCTGCTGAGCCAGGGCCAAAGCAGCCGTATGAACAAAACGATCGTAGATGAGCAACAAAAAGCAGTAGCAGCAGGCTCATTCCCACTTCAACTGGAAAATACAGGCGCCAATCTTGCATATGCCATCGCTAATATGGGTGTAAATCCATTAGAATTGGAAAAAGCAATGGACGCGGTCATCGAAGACGTGCAGAAAAACCTGGTTTCGGAAAAAGAATTCCAAAAACTGCTGAATCAGATTGAGAATGACTTCATCAGCAAGAACGACAATGTCGCTGGTATTGCTGAAAGCCTGGCCAACTATGAAATGTATTTTGGCGATGCCAACCTGATCAATACGGAACTGGACCGTTATCGCAAAGTTACCCGCGAAGAACTCCGTACGGCTGCGAACAAGTACCTGAATAAAGACGCCCGCGTGGTCTTGTATTGGATGCCTAAAGTAGCACCATAAACAAAAAGCAAAGGGCAATCCGGACAAGCAACTCGAATTGCCTTTTGCTTTTGCCATTTCATTTTCTGTCGAAGTTTATTTCACAACTTATTGAAATTCAAATAAATGAAAAAATCACATTTTTTCACGCTGTTTGCTGTTCTATTGGTAGCATTTATGCCGAAGGGCAATACACAAACGACCAAACCGGCAACAGGCGATATTCGTGCAAGCGCACCGACAGCTGGCCCGGCGCCTAAAATCCGGATCGGCAAAGCGGAAACATTCAAATTGGATAACGGCCTCACGGTCATTGTCGTGGAAAACCATAAACTCCCCAAAGTTTCCTTCCAGATTTTTGCCGATTACGACCCCGTCCTGGAAAAAGATGCCGCAGGATATATTGGTATGATGGGCGACCTGCTCTCCAAAGGCACGACCAAACGAACCAAAGCACAGATTGACGAGGAGATCGATTTTCTGGGCGCAGATTTGAGTTCCGGCCAGAATGGCGTTTCCGGCGGTTGCCTCAGCAAACATTCGGATAAACTGCTGGAAATCATGTCGGATGTTTTGCTCAATCCGACTTTCCCGCAGGAAGAACTGGATAAAGCAAAATCTCAGGCGCAAAGTGGTCTTGCATTAGAGAAAAATGACGCAGGAGCCATTGCAAGAAAGGTTGCATCCATTTTGCGCAACGGTAAAGACCATCCATATGGCGAACAAATGACCGAAACCACTTTGGCGCAAATCAATGTGGAACAATTAAAAAACCACTATAACCAGTATCTGAAGCCCAACATCTCCTATTTTGTGGTAGTTGGAGATATCACGAAAGCCAAAGCGGAACAGTACGCCAAGCAGTATTTCGGCTCCTGGAAAAAAGGCGACGTGCCTAAAGCCACGTATACCAATCCTGGAAGCCTCTCAAAAACCCAGGTTGATTTTGTGCACAAACCCGGCGCTGTTCAGTCTGTTATCAATATCACCTATCCAGTAGAATTACGCCCGGGAACTCCCGATGTGATCCGCAGCAGGGTGATGAATACCATCCTTGGCGGGCAATCTACCAGCAGTCGTTTGAACGGCAACCTGCGTGAAGGTCATGGCTGGACCTATGGCGCGTATTCTTCCTTAAATGCGGATAAACTCATCGGCTCTTTCACTGCGTCCACATCTGTCCGCAATGCGGTGACAGACAGCTCGCTCATCGAATTCATGAAAGAATTGAACCGCATCCGCACCGAAGCCGTGCCCGCTGATGAATTGCAGGTGGTTAAAAACATTATTACCGGTACGTTTTCACAAAGCCTGGAAGAACCGGGAACTGTTGCAAATTTTGCTCTGAGTATCTCGCGTTACGGCTTGCCTGCCGACTATTATGAAAAATACCTGGAGGTAATTCAAAGTGTGACGCCGGAAGAGATTATGGCAATGGCACAAAAATATATCAGACCCGAACAGGCGCATATTCTGGTGGTAGGCAATAAGGATGACGTTGCGGATCGACTGAAACAGTTCTCGGCTGATGGAAAAATCAATTTCTACGATGCGCAGGGAAATCCTGTAAAAACGAACAATGCAGAGGTTCCTGCAGGTATGACGGCCGAAAAAATTGTGGAAGACTATGTCAACGCAATCGGTGGTACATCTAAAATCGGCATGCTGAAAGAAGTGCAGACCACTGCTTCCATGAATGTTGGCGGACAGTCGCTGAGTGTCCTTACCTGGCAAAAAGGCGGCAATAAAGTTGCTATGGAAATTGGTATGAACGGACAGATTTTTTCCAAACGTACCTACGATGGCACGGCTGCTACCGAATCGGGTATGGGCGGCGCCCGCACACTGGAAGGGGAGGAACTGGCCGACCTGAAGGAACAGGCTGTTTTTTGTAAAGAAGCCGCCTATGCAACAGGCGGTTACAAACTCGCCTTAAAAGGAATCGAAGAAGTGAACGGCAGCAATGCTTATGTAGTGGATGTGGAACGCCAGGATGGTAAAAAAACAACCGAATACTACGATACGAAAAGTAGCCTGAAAGTACGGGAAGTCAGTCAAACTACCGGTCAGGACGGTTCGCCGGCTACAATGATTATTGAATACAAAGATTACAAGGAAAACAATGGTGTGAAATTTCCTAACACCATGGATATCACTGGTTTGATGCCGATTCCTATCACTACAATTGTGACAGAAATCAAGGTGAATGCCGGCATCGATGACAAGATATTCAACCTGAAATAACAGAAGCACTCCTTTGCTTCCGATGAAACGAGTATTTTTGCACGCCCTGTTGCCATTCCGGCAGCAGGGCGCACTTTTTACACACAACTAATTTTGAAAGAAATGTTACAATTCGTTTTTCTTCAGGCGCAGCCAGGCGGCAATCCATTGCTCAGTATGTTGTTCCCGTTCCTGATCCTGATTGTGTTTTACTTTTTCCTGATCCGCCCACAGATGAAGCGGCAGAAAGACCAGCAAAAATTTGTGGAGAGCCTCAAAGAAGGCATGGAAGTCGTAACAAGTGCCGGCCTGATCGGCCGTATCACAAAAATCGACGGACCGGTTGTTCGCCTGATGGTGGATGAAAAAACCTTTATCCGTGTGGTAAAAACTTCCATTCAAGGCGAATATAAAGGCGCGTAAAATTGTGTTTGGTGTTTGGTGTGTAGTGTTTGGGGGGGGCTTTGCTCGAGGTATCCTGAATGTTTAAGCAAAGTCCATCCAAACGCTACACACCAAACGCTACACACCAAAACATTCTTCTGGTTGGTATGAGGAACTTCGCAATTCTTTGCTTTTTTGTTGTACTGTGCATGCAAAATGTCTTGGCGCAGAGTCCCTGGACGCGCGGAAAAGCCAGTTTTTATGCACAGGCGGCATGGCAGACTATTCCAACCTACAACAGCATTTATGACGATGCAGCGGCGGGTAATAAACGCAGCCTCGAAAGGGAAATCACGGAAAATACATTTCAGTTGTACGGCGAATACGGCATTACCCGCAAGACTACGGTACTAGCGGCTATACCATTTCGTTTCGTGCGCTCGGGAGATATTGTTGGAACCGGACCAACACAGTTGAAAGCCGGCGAACTCAGCGGTTTTGGGAACGTCACCCTGGCTGTCCGACAGAACTTTAAATCGGAAAATATTGCCTTTAGTGGCCAGTTGCGGGTTGATTTCCCAATGAATCGGGTAGGGCAGGGTACAGGCCTGAGCACGGGTTTTGACGCACTTACTGTTTTGCCATCACTGAGTCTCGGTAAAGGCTACGGCCATTATTATTGGTTTGTTTATGCTGGCTGGGGCGCACGCGGCCTTATCTCCAATCACTTTGTCAATGCCGGGGCAGAAACCGGCCTGAAATGGCGTAAACACTGGCTGATCCTGTTTAGTGATTTCTGGCAGCACACCGGCTCAGATACTTATGCTGTTTCACCCAATAATGCCAAAACGGGTCTTTTCCTGCCCAACCAAAGTTTCTGGGCCTTCGGTGGAAAAGGTATTGTCTCATTCAATCGTTTTTTCG
>JADLCC010000504.1 GCA_020847425.1 Saprospiraceae bacterium | reverse complement strand
CTCGCTCTGGACGGGGCGGCAAATATATGCCGTTGAAAATCATTCATACCAACAAATGGGCCAACAAAAACAACGCTATTTGCAAGTATTGCAAAACGATGTCTTTTTCACCACCTTTACGACTTCATCTGAGCAAATTCATAATTATTCTAAAGGCGACCGAGGCTTTTTCCATTCACACACACTGGATAACGGATAACCAATCACTGATAACCCAACCATGGACAGGAGAAAATTTTTCAAAAGCAGTGCCGTAGCAGGCTTGTCGCTCCCGGCAATTGTTGCCGCATCCTGTAACAACGCTGGGGCAAAAGACGCTAAAACAACTGTGGCAAACGACACGCCGGACAACTTTGAGTTGAACGAAATAACCATCGACGCCCTGCAACAAAAAATGCAGCAGGGCGCCTATACCTCGGCATCCATCACAGCGCTGTACCTGAAACGTATTGCCGAAATCGACCGCGAGGGGCCCTCTTTGCACGCTGTCATCGAACTGAACCCTGATGCCATGTCCATCGCGGAAGCCCTGGACATGGAAAGAAAAGCAGGTAAAATACGCGGCCCGCTGCACGGCATTCCGATACTCCTAAAAGACAATATCGACACCGGCGATCAAATGATGACCACCGCCGGTTCCTTGGCGCTGGAAGGCAATAAAGCAAGCAAAGACGCTTTCATCGTCGGGAAACTCAGGGAAGCAGGCGCCGTATTGCTGGGAAAAACCAACCTGAGCGAGTGGGCCAATTTCCGCTCTACCCGTTCCAGCAGCGGCTGGAGCAGCCGGGGCGGCCAGACCCGCAATCCCTGTGTGCTGGATCGCAACCCCTGTGGTTCAAGTTCTGGCTCCGGGGCTGCCGTCGCCGCCAATCTCTGCGCTGTGGCGGTCGGCACCGAAACGGACGGCTCGGTAATAGCGCCTGCCTCTTTCTGCGGCATTGTTGGCATAAAACCGACCGTAGGCCTGTGCAGCCGCAGCGGCATAATTCCCATTTCCAAAACGCAGGATACCGCCGGGCCAATGGCGAGAACGGTCAGGGATGCCGCTATCCTGCTGGGCGCCCTCACGGGCATAGACGCCAATGACCCGGTGACACAGGAAAGCAGTGGCAAAACGCACCCTGATTACACTGTATTTCTGGATACCAATGCATTAAAAGGTAAAACCATCGGTGTTGAAAAAAGGAGCCTGAACGGACATGAAGGAGTTGTAAGTTTGTTCAATGCAGCCATAGAGACCCTGAAAAAACAGGGCGCCACCATTGTAGAAGTTGAACTCCTGAAACAATACAACGAACTGGGCGATGCGGAATTCGATATCATGCAATATGAATTTAAGGATGGCCTGAACCGCTACCTGTCCACAGCGAATGCGCAGGTTAAGTCGCTGGCTGACGTCATTGCTTTCAACAAAAGCCAAGAAGGCAGGGCCATGCCTTATTTTAAACAGGAACTCCTGGAAATGAGCGAAGCCAAAGGAGACCTGAACAGCAAGGAATACATCGCGGCACTGAAAAAATCGCAAAGTTCCCGGCAAATCATCGACGATATGATGCGCCGGCTCAAACTGGACGCTATTTGCGGCGTTAGCATCGGCCTGCCCCACCCTATCGACCTGGTCAACGGCGATTCCAATACGGGTTTTTATTTTTGTCCCCCTGCCGCTACGGCGGGTTATCCGCACATTACAGTGCCGATGGGCAAAGTACAGGGATTGCCCGCGGGTTTGTCTTTTATCGCCGGGGCGTATCAGGAACCGGCGTTGTTGGCTCTTGCTTATGCGTACGAGCAGGCAAGCAAACACAGGGAAGCGCCGAAGTTTTTGAAAACAGTTGGGTAGCCATGAGGTGTCATCTGCGAGGTACGAGCAGGTGACATCTCATGGCGGAGCCTACATTATTCAGGGTGCTTTTTCTATGAGTTACCTTGCCGTTCCGAGATGTCACCTGCTCGTACCTCGCAGATGACACCTCTTCACTCATCTTCAATATCCAGGTTCCAGCCTTCTGGTTTGGCAGGCTCGTTTCCGTCATGAAAAGCAATAAAATCTGCTTTCCCGCCAAAAATATCCCAGACTGCCTTGCGAAGTAATAAGGTCTGACTTTGGGAAATCAAAGCAGTATAAGAGCTCCATTTATAGTGGAGAAATTCCTCCATAACTTTATGCTTTCGAGGGTTGTGATGGATATAATATATTAACCAATGTAAATGGCTGTCATCATCCACGGCTACTCGTCTAAATGGGCGATAAAACAAGTTACCACTGCGTTCATATCGATAATTGAAATAAGTGGCGTAAGATGTAAACATGCGCGTGAATTGTCGTTCTAAAAGCGGATGGAAGTAGCGCTCATCTGTATGTTGAGATAAAATTTGACGCTGAGGCGCAGTCCGTTGAGGTTCCGGCGTTTGCTCTGTCAAGTCTATTAATGCTTGTGCCGATTTAATGCGAACTACCAGATGAAAATGATTTGGCAGCAGGCAATAAGCATATGTGTCCACACAATCAGCGACAAAACGTTTGTACTGTTCTATAAAAAACTTCCGATCTGCATCATCGAGAAAAAGTAGTTCACGGTTGTTTGTTCGGTTGTAGACATGGTAATGCGCTTCGGGTATAAACTTTGCCAGATAATCGAACTTGGACTTATTTGGATTAGACATAACAGCGTTGTTTTGATTATTACAAATGAAGTTTCACTCGCCCGGGTAGCCTTGAGGTGTCATCTGCGAGGTACGAGCAGGTGACATCT
>JADLCC010000503.1 GCA_020847425.1 Saprospiraceae bacterium | reverse complement strand
CAGGATTATAAGGATATCAAAGGATTAACAGGATTAGAACACACTTTGCCTGAGACACCCACCCATCGCTGAGCGAAGGCAATCCTGGCAATCCTTTTTAATCTTATAAATCCTGTTCAAAACCGCCCTGCTCCAGTTCTTCTTTGGTCATGAAGATTTCGTGGATTAGTTTTTGGCGGATGGGGTTGGAGAGGTAGGCGCCGGAGGAGAGGCATTGAATGATGAGCGTGTTGGCGGATAAATAATCAATTATTTTTACAGCAGTTTGGTTGTCTATTTTATTTGATCTACTATTGGAATATAAAATATCAAGGGCGATTGAGGCGCTTAATGCAAGGTGTTGAAATCTCTTTAAATGAGGAGTCTTTTTAACGAGAGACAAAGTAAGTAGAGGAGCATGACCAAGAGCGTACGCAAGTGCAAAAGCATAATTAGTTACATAGATAATTGCATAATCATATGTGCGTGTAAGAGTATTATATCCAGAATAGGGTTCTGAAAAAGTAAATATAATGAATAATGCAAAAGTTTTCCTTATCACATTAGAATATTGATTAATTTCATTACCTAATGAATTTTTTATTATCAAAAACAATCCGTTTATTTCTTGTTCTTCCAATACCTCATTCGCCTTTTTTTTCATCAATAACAGCAATTCATTCGCATCATCCAACATCCCGGAAACCAGTAAAAAAACTTCTTTCCACTTCGCTTCATACAGGTATTTTTCAACAACATATTCTATTAAGGTTACGGCCCCATTTTCATCCAAATTCCCATCCCTATCCACCTTTTTCCATTGATTATCTACAACATACCTTGCTGTGAAATACTCCTGGAAAGTCAAATGCGCGAAGGAATAAACATCTTTTGCCCGCTCCACAAATATGCCGTGTTGAGAAGCAATCGCCTGCAAAACAGCCCGGCTGTCCGGTTCCAGTTCAGCAGGATTAAAACCGGGTAAATGCTCGATGTATTTTTCGATCATCTTTGCTAATACCCGCTCCCGAATAAAATACTCATTCTGCGTAAAAGTCGCAAATGCAATTCGGGCAAACATTGATTCTTTTCTTTTGAGACTCAATTGTTTGTACACTTCAGCGCGACGGATGCGGCGACTACTATCCCATTTAGTCAAAAGGGTTTCAATAGCACGTTCGTACAGTTCAGCGCGATTGGGTGGGAAGTCATTGCTTTCGGAATATTCCAGACACAGCAGCGTCAACAAGAGCGGTACAGAAGCCAGTTCTTTGAGTGGCGCACTAGCCTTCAGCCGCTCCCAACATTCCGTAGCCACTTTCGGCTCGCCATGAAACCAGTTCCGGATAAACGTCTCCATTTGCTCCTCATTGAAATCCGCCATTTCTACATCCGTAAACCGTTCGAACCAATGGTTGTAAGCCGCTACGCGACAGGAAATAACAAACTGATTATCCGAGTATTTATCCGTAAAATTTTGAATTTGCCGTATGATGTCGTCTAGGTTGGATTCCTGACTTACCTCGTCCAACCCATCAAACAAGACCAGGCATTTACCCTCGGCCAGCATTTTTTCCAGAAACAAACGCGCCTCCGGAAAGCCGCAAATATCAAACTGCGATACAATGAAATCCATCAATGGAACCTTCTCATCCGCCCACTCGCGCAGGGTCACAAAAACCGGCAACCTCCGCTGTTCGATCTGGCTCATCGGATCGAGCATCATCAGCGTAAGAAATTTCAGGTAAGTTGTTTTGCCGGCACCGGGTTTGCCGAGCACGATAAACTTTTGTAGGCGATTGACGATGATTTCGCCGTCCACCGTCTCTGACTTTTTACCAAAGGCGCGACGATCAAAATCAAAAAACTCTGCTAGTTCTTCCGGGCGCAGGCCAGCACGGGCGGAAATTTTTTCCAGAATATTGGCGCGGACGTACAGACTTTTCAGCGGCACCGGCTCGCGCATCCCCAACACTTTCACCAGATTATAGCGTTCGATCAACCCGCCGATATACTTCCGCGTAGCAATACCGAACGGATCATTTTCCTGGTATTTTTCTTTGGCCAGCCCCGAAACGGCTTTCCAGGAAGCAAAAATCAGGTCTTTGAACAGGTCAATGCCGATTTCAATGGAAGCTTGGATGTCTTGCATGTTGAGGTTTGGTAGGTGACAAAACAAAAGTAACCCGCCTGCGAGATAATTTTACCACAAAAGTGTACGAAGGGCTCCCAGCCGCGTAGCGGCACAACGTCGGTAGAAAATAATATAGCGGAATGTACAAAGGTGCGTAGCACCGGAACGCTCGGGCCTATGTTCCGGTGCTACGCACCTTACCACCTAACCTTGCATTCATTGCTACCGACGTTGTGCCGCTACGCGGCTGGGAGCCCTTCGTACACTCGTTTGTGGTAAAACCAAACGCAACGCCGACTTCGCACTATTGCCTTCGCACTATCGACTTCGGACTTCGGACTTACCTTAAGAGTTCCGCAGCCTTCTCCGGCGTAATATCCCTCTGCGGGTTCGCCAGCATCTCATACCCCACCATAAACTTCTTCACCGTGGCCGAGCGCAGCAGCGGCGGGTAAAACACCATGTGAAAATGCCATTCCGGGTGCGCCGCGCCGTCGGTGGGCGCCTGGTGGATGCCGGCGGAGTAGGGGAAAGAGGTCTGGAACAGTTTGTCATAGCGCATCGTGAGTTGCTTGTACGCATCGGCCAGTCCGTCGCGTTCCGCGTCGTTCATGTCGGTGATGC
Organism: Saprospiraceae bacterium; assembly: GCA_020847425.1. Taxonomy (GTDB): domain Bacteria; phylum Bacteroidota; class Bacteroidia; order Chitinophagales; family Saprospiraceae; genus M3007. The sequence goes on along the minus strand of JADLCC010000503.1, from coordinate 11,080 downwards.
GCGGCATGGGGCGTTTGGGTACGATCATCGCCTCGAAAGGCCAGACCGCCCAGAACGGTACCAGCGCTACAAAATGCTCATTTTCAAACAATACGCGTTCGCGGGCGGTGATGCCCGGTGCGCCGTTCAGTTCGGCTTGCAGGTAATCGTTCAGCAGTGTTGTACCGTGTTTTTCCCAATACTTCAACTGCGCTTTTTGCTTTTTCAGCGGCTCGTCGGGGATGCTCTCCTGCGCCCAGATCTGTCCGTGCGGGTGCGGATTGGAGCAGCCCATGACCGCGCCTTTGTTTTCAAAAATCTGGACATAGTTGACAAAATCCCAGGCGCCGAGGCTCAGGTATTCCTCCACCCAGGCATCCACCACCTCCCGGATGGCGGCGGTCTCCATTTGCGGGATGGTCAGGTCGTGGCGCGGCGAAAAGCAGATGACCCGACCCACGCCGCGTTCCAGCCGGGCGCGGAAAAGTTCGTTTTCGGCGAGTTCGCCTGTGGGGATATCTTCCAGCAGCGAAGCGAAGTCGTTATCGAAGACATAAACATTTTTGTACAGCGGGTTTTGTTTGCCGTTGGCGCGTACGTTGCCGGCGCAGAGGTAGCAATCCGGGTCGTGCGGCGGACGGGTATCGGGCGCGAGTTTTTCTACCTGACCCTGCCAGGGGCGTTTGGCGCGGTGCGGCGACACCAGCACCCAGGAATCGGTGAGCGGGTTGTAGCGGCGGTGGGGGAAATCATTGAAAATGTCTTGCATATTTTTGGTTATCAGTTATCCGTTACTGGTTATTAGTGGTGTTTCAGGCTGAAAACAGTGTAGACTTTTTAGTTCTTTTCCCGTGTCGGAACGGATAACAGATAACTGTTAACTGATAACAGAGGTGCCTGCGGTCAGTTTTACAGGATAGGTTTTTAAAGTGATGCCATATTTACTCAAATAGGCTGCGCTTGTTGTTTCGATAAAATCCTCCAGCCCAGCCGTTTCCACCAGGTTAATGGTGCAGCCGCCGAAACCGCCACCCATCATGCGGGCTCCCAAAACTGCGGGATTTTCGCGGGCTTTTTCCACCAGGAAATTGATTTCCGGCACACTCACCTCGTATTCCAGGTTCAGGCCGTCGTGGGTCTGGAACATCAGTTGACCAAGCGTGGCCAGGTCGTTGCGTTGCAGGGCGGCACAGGCCAGTTGCACGCGGGCGATTTCTTCCACCACGTATTTGCAGCGGCGGAAAACCACCGGACGCAACTCGGCTGCGTGTTGTTTCAGTAATTCCAGCGACACATCCCGCAAGGTGGAAATGCCCGGATTGTATTGTTTCAACACCGCCACACCTTCCTCGCATTCCTCCCGGCGGGTATTGTATTCGGAGTCGACAAGTGTATGTTTTACACCCGAATCGCACAAAACGAGGCTGTATCCGGGCGCATCGAACGGAAAGTACTCATATTCCAGGCTGCGGCAATCGAGGCGTACCACCGTATTTTCCCGACTGATCACCGAAGCGAACATATCCATGATGCCACATTTCATACCGACAAAATTGTTCTCGCCGCGCTGCGCCAGCCGCACAATGTCCATGCGAGAGAGTCCCAGTTGGAACAGTTCATTGAGGATAAACATGGTTCCGCTTTCCAGCGCCGCAGAGGAACTCAGTCCTGCGCCCAGCGGCACGTCGCCGCCGAACACCACATTCAGTCCGCCGATGTGCAGGCCGTCTTTCCGGGCTTCGCTGATGACGCCGAGGAGGTAATTGGCCCATTTATGGCGGTCCTGGAAAACGGTGTCCGCATCATCCGACACATAGTTGTCGTTCAGATCGAGCGCATAAAAAGCGAATCGCCCGTCGGAGCGTTTTCCGGCAGCCAGCCAGATGGCTTTGTCGATAGCAGCCGGCAGCACAAAACCGCCGTTGTAGTCGGTGTGCTCGCCGATCAGGTTGATACGGCCTGGAGCCCGGACGGTGATGTCGGGAGCAGTGGAAAAATGTTGCTCGAAGGCGGAATTGACGGTTATTGCATTCATTTTTATTAGGTGTTTTTGTGTTTTCGGGTTTTAGTGTTTTGGGGGTGGAGAAGCTTGGTGTCAGTTCATTTCTTCATCGAAGCAGGATCAAAATCTTCAACTTTTAAACCAGTTTTAGGGCAGAGCTGTCTAAAACACAAAAACCCTAAAACACCAAAACACTTCTTCAACACTCACTCATCCATTTCCACCTTCTCCGTCGGGTCTATCACCAGCCACAACAAACATGCACCGAACAGCAGCACCGCGATGAGGTACAACGGCGCATCGTAATTGCCGCCGGTCATTTTTACGATATAACCGAAAACGACGCCCAAAAATACGGCGCCCAGTTGTCCGAACATATTCATCGCCCCGGAAACCGTACCCGATTTATTTTGACCGATATCGACGCATACCGCAAAGGAAACTGGCAGCGTCAGGTCTTTAAAACCCATGCCCAGCGCCAGCAGTATAGCTGCCGTGTTGTTATCCCTTGTCATGGCCGCCAGCAAAATAACAATGCTGGAAAGTCCAAGCCCTGTTATTCCGACGATACGCCGCCCGAATTTTAGTCCGTAACGTTTTGAAAGCCAGTCGCTTGCAAAGCCTCCTGTAAAACAGCCCAATGCGCCCAGGAAAAAAGGCAACATCACAAACATCCTGCGGTCATCGGGCGAAAAATGCCGGCCTTCTTCCAGGTAAGTGGACAACCAGCCCGTAAAAAAGTAGGCGCCCCACATATACAGGTGAAACATCCACATGAGCGCCCACATGTTGCGGCTGCGCAAAATCTGCCGCCACGGAACATGGTGACTGTGCGCTTTGAAGCGGCGGTTTTCCTCGATGTATTGCAATTCCGTAGCGGAAATACCGGGCATTTCATGCGGCAAATCGCGAAACCACCAGCGCCAGATAACCGCCCAAAGTACGCCAATAGCGCCCAATACCCAAAACGAAGCGCGCCAGCCGTATACCTGTGCAATGCCCATGACGATAACCGGCGCAAGCACGCCGCCCAGGCGACCAGCGGCCCAGATAAAGGCCTGTGCGCCACCCGTTTCACTCGCCGGAAACCAGCGGGATACCACGATAGAGGCATTCGGATAAGCGCCCGCCTCGCCCGCACCAAACAAAAACCGGATCAGGATCAGGTGCAGCCAACTGAATGCCGTGCCTGTCAGCGCCGTAAAAACCGACCACCACAGCACCACCCGCGTCAGGATCCTGCGCGGGCCCAGTCGGTCGCCCAGAACGCCCGTGGGCAATTCAAAAAGTGCATACGACAAGGCAAACGCGCTCAACACCCAGCCCCACATTTCAGTGGAAATACCCAGGTCTTTTTTGATCTGTCCTGAAACCAGGGAGATGCATACACGGTCCAGGTATACGATGACGGACAGAAAAAACAGTCCGGACAGGACTTTGTAGCGCATTGGAAAATTCATGCACAAGAGTAAAAGTTTTCAGGGAGAGGCTACCTATCTTACCTGCCAATCTTTCAACTGACTCACTTATTCTGTATGGCATCTGGTATTATTGAACAAAAACTGGCGGCAATGGGTTTGTCGCTGCCCGTATTACCCGCTTCAAAAGGTATTTACAAATCCTGTGTGACCCAGGGCAACCTCGTTTACGTATCCGGGCATGTGTCCCTGAACACCGACGGCACCTACATCACCGGAAAACTGGGACAGGACCTCGATGAGGAACAAGGCCAGGTGGCTGCGCGTCAATGCGGGCTGGCGATCCTCTCTTCTTTGTCCAAACACCTCGGCGACCTCGGTCGGGTAAAACGTGTGATCAAACTGCTCGGCATGGTCAATGCCACCCCTGATTACGAAAAGCATCCGATTGTCATCAACGGCTGTAGTGCCTTGTTTGCTGAACTCTGGGGCGACGACGGCATCGGCGTTCGTAGCGCGGTTGGTATGGGCTCGTTGCCGGGTAATGTGGCGGTGGAGATTGAGGGGATTTTTGAACTGCACCAATAAGAGGAATGAGGGATGAGGAATGAGGAATGACCGAGTGTTATGTCCGACATCCCGTTCGCTCATTCCTCATTCCTCTTATTTCCTGTTTTATAGAATTTTTTCACATGACCTACACCATTGACGACATCGACCAACTGGATTCTCCTGCCCTGGTCATTTACCCGGAAGGGGTGCGGCATAACATCGACCTGGCCATACGTATGATCGGCGATGTGCAGCGCCTGCGCCCGCATGTCAAAACCCATAAATCGGCAGACGCCACCCGGCTGATGCTCGATGCAGGAATCCGGAAATTCAAATGCGCCACTATCGCAGAAGCGGAAATGCTGGGCATGTGCGGTGCGCCTGATGTACTGCTGGCCTACCAGCCGGTCGGGCCCAAAGTGCAGCGGTTTATGGCCGTTATGGAAAAATACCCTGCCACGCGTTTTTCCTGCCTGACCGATAACCTGGCAGCAGCACAGGCGATGGCCGTTGCTTTTGCTGCCCGCCACCTGGAAGTACCCGTTTTCATCGACCTGAATATCGGGCAAAACCGGACGGGCATCGCGCCGGAGCAGGCATTTGAATTATACACCGCATGTGCTGCGATGAAAGGTATAGCGCCCGTAGGGTTTCAAGCATATGACGGCCATATCCGGAACAGCGATTTGCAGGCCAGAAAAACGGCTTGTGACGCCGCTTTTTTGCCGGTACAAACACTTCAACAAACGCTTGTAAAAGCGGGCTACCCGGAACCTGTCATCATAGCCGGGGGCTCTCCGACTTTTTCCATTCATGCCGCTCGGAAGCAGGTGGAATGCAGCCCGGGCACCTTCATTTACTGGGATAAAGGCTACGCCGATCTTTGTCCGGATCAGCCTTTTTTACCCGCCGCTCTACTTGTTACAAGAGTGGTGTCGCTGCCTGATGCAGGCAAATTATGCTTCGATCTGGGCCACAAATCGGTCGCTGCGGAAAACCCCATCGACCACCGTATATTTTTCCTGAATGCACCCGGATTAATACCGGTTGGGCAAAGCGAAGAACACCTGGTAGTGGAAGCGGGCGAAGGCCATTCCTGGAAAATCGGCGATGTGTTGTACGGCATTCCTTTTCATATTTGCCCGACGGTGGCGCTGCATGAAAGGGCGTATGCCGTTGAAAATCAAAAGATTACAGGGGAATGGCGTGCGATTGCACGCGACAGAAAAATCACTTGTTGAAAAAATAAACACATAGGCACATAGAACACATAGTTTTTAGAGTATACTACGCTATGTTTTCTATGTGCCTATGTGTTTTAAAAGAAAAAACATGTTCATCATCGACGCCCACCTCGACCTCAGCATGAATGCCATGGAATGGAACCGCGACCTGCGGCAACCCATCGAAGCCATCAATGCCCGCGAAAAAGGAATGGACGACAAACCCGACCGTGCCAAAGCGACCGTCAGTTTGCCCGAATTAAGAAAAGGAAACATCGGTCTGGTCGTCGCCACACAGATTGCCCGGTATGTCGCGCCCGATAACCCGTTGCCCGGCTGGCATTCGCCGGAACAAGCCTGGGCGCATACGCAGGCGCAACTTGCCTGGTACAGAGCTATGGAAGCTGCGGGTGAAATGACTCAGATTGTCGACCTGGCTTCGCTCGAAAACCACCTGGCTTTGTGGAACGACGGCAGTTCCAATGCTCACAAACCCGTCGGTTTTGTCCTAAGTCTGGAAGGCGCCGATTCGCTGGTCAGCCTGGAACACCTGGAAATCGCCTGGAATTATGGTTTGCGGGCTATCGGGCCAGCGCACTACGGACCCGGGCGCTACGCCAACGGCACGGATGCTACCGGCAAAATGGGCAAAAATGGTGTGGATTTATTAAAAAAAATGGAGTCGCTGGGTATGATCCTCGACGCTACGCACCTCTGCGACGACGCGTTCTGGCAGGCCATGGAACATTTTAACGGCGCAGTTTGGGCCAGCCACAACAACTGCCGGGAACTGGTGCCGCACAACCGCCAGTTTTCCGACGAACAACTCCGGGAACTCATCCGCCGCGATGCCGTCATCGGCGCTGCCTTCGATGCCTGGATGATCGTACCCGACTGGGTCCGGCAGGTATCGACGCCCAAAGCGATGGATTGCAACCTGGATAAGGTGCTCCGGCACGTCGACCATATTTGCCAACTTGCGGGCAATGCCTTACACGTTGGTATCGGCTCCGATCTCGACGGTGCGTTCGGCAAAGAACAATGCCCGTACGACCTGGAAACGATTGCCGATTTACAGAAACTTGGCCCCATGCTGGCTGCACGCGGCTATTCGGCGCAAGACATTGAAAATGTGATGCATGGGAATTGGCTGCGGTTCCTGCGGCGAGCGTTATTGGTTATTGGTTATTAGTTATTGGTGGTTTCGGGCTGAAATGGGTGAAAATGTATTTTTCATTTCCCAAGCCGAAACGAATAACCGATAACCAATTATAATTAGGGAAATGAAGTGAGCCCCTATCTACCCATTCCAGCCTGAAAAACCACCAATAACTAATAACCAATAACCAATAACCAATTTGTCCGCTGCTGACCATTTCCTCCAACGTTTATTCTGAAAGAAGCGGCAGGATTATACCTTTGTCCAAACATTTTTTGGAGCTACCGCGCATGAAACACCTTTACCTGCTACCTTCATTTTTACTCATCTCTTTTATCCTGCCTGCCCAGAATGGCGCCCGCATCACCGGCAACCTGCAAACCAACGGCAATTTTTTTATTGCCGATTCGGTGATCGGCGCGACAGGAACCCCGCAATATGACTACCAGAAATTCGGTGCGGAGAGTTGGCTTAACCTGAATTATTCCAACTGGGGCTTCGATATCGGCGTCCGGTTCGACCTGTTTAACAACTCTAACTTGTTGAATCCCAACGGTTCATACACCGACGAGGGTATCGGCCGCTGGTATGTCCACAAAAAAGTGGACAAGTTCGATTTGTCGGGCGGATACCTGTACGACCAGATCGGGTCGGGCATTATTTTTAGGGCCTACGAAGAGCGGGCACTGTTGATCGACAATGCATTGTACGGCGTGAAAATCGGTTACGACCTCAGCGAAAACTGGAAAATCAGGGCATTCAGCGGCCGCCAGAAACGCCAGTTCAGCCGCTACGGCACAACGGTCAGGGGTGGGGTACTGGAAGGTTTTATCAAACCGGATTCCACCAAAAGCCTGAGTTTTGCACCCGGTATCGGCGTAGTAGGTCGCACTTACGACGATGAAACGGTCAATCAGATCGTCAATGCCATTGCCAGTTATGCACCGCGCGACAGCACCGGCGCACAATACAACACCTATGCGGCTTCGGTTTTTAACACCCTGTCGGCCGGCGCCATTACCTGGTACCTGGAGGGCGCCGCCAAATCATACGACGTGGTGTACGACCCGCTGGCAGAAACAGCAGCCGGCAGCCGGGGGAAATTGAGCAACCGCAGGGGTTACACGGTTTACACCAGCCTGGCCTACGCCAAAAGCGGTCTTGGCGCTACACTGGAACTCAAGCGCAGCAAGGATTTTTCGTTCCGCTCCAATCCTTTTGTGACCGGGGTACAGGGCGCGCTCAATTTTCTGCCGCCGATGGCCAAACAAAATACTTATCGCCTTACTGCACGTTTCGCGCCGGCGACACAGGAATTGGGCGAGCAGGCCGTGCAATTAGATTTGAAATACAAGGTAAACAAGTCGCTTTCTCTGGGCGTCAACTTCTCGGATATTACGCTGGTCGATGGAGAAGGTTTTCTGGATTTGAAAGGTTCCACCCAGTTGTACCGCGAAATAGCGCCCGAATTTACCTATAAATACAAACGCAAATGGCAACTGATCGGCGGGGTGCAGGTGTTGAAATACAACATTTTTGTGTACCAGGGCAAGGATGATTTTGTCAACGCCATTACGCCGTTTACGGAGTTTCTGTATAAAATCAACCCGCGCAAATCGATACGCGTGGAAGTGCAGTACCTCGCTACAGAAGACGAGTTCGGCTCCTGGGTGAATGCGCTGGCAGAATTCGGCTGGGCGCCGCACTGGTTGATCTATGTGTCGGATATGTACAAAATTCCGCACCGCAACAAAGAAGAATATCCGGCAGAGAAAACGAAATTTGACGGGCTGCATTACCCCAGCGTCGGGGTGGTGTACACCCACAAGGCCAACCGTTTTTCCCTGGCTTATGTCAAACAGGTGGAAGGGATCAACTGCGCCGGGGGTATTTGCCGCCTGGAGCCTACTTTCCACGGGGTGCGGCTGAATGTGAGCTCGTCGTTTTAATGTTTGTTGAGGGGTTGAGGGTTGAAATGTTGAGGGTGCCAGCCAAAGCCCCTCAACATCTCAGCCCCTCAACATCTCAACATTTTCAACATCCTCAACTTCTCAATAATAGATATGAAACACACTTTATCCTTTTCCGCCCTCCTGGCTGCCCTGTTTCTGTTGGGCTGTGAAGAAAAACCCATTGTGATTCCCGATTTGCAGGCGGGCGACCGCCGGGTATTGGTGGAAGAACTGACGGGGGTGCGCTGCCAGAATTGCCCTGATGGGTCCCGTGAATTGCTTGCCTTGCAGGAGGTGTACGGGAAAGAAAACCTGATCATCATATCCATTCATGCAGCAGGCTCATTTTCAGCACCTTATACGAGCAATCCGCCGAATCAATACGATTTCCGTTTTGAAAAAGGGACCGAACTGGCCAATTTTATCGGCATAGCAGAAGGCTACCCGACGGCATCCGTCAACCGGCAGTTGCTGCCCGGCGCGATGTCGCTTTTTTCTCCCCGCTCGGCTTGGCCGGGTATGGCTGCGGATGAATTCAATGAGGATTTTGGGCTCGACCTGTTTATGAACACCACCTACGATGAAACGTCCCGCCAACTGAATGTCAGCCTGAATATGGCGCCGGCAGCCACCCTGACCGGCGACAACCGCGTCACTGTGATGATAACGCAAGACAGTATTCTGGATGTGCAGTTGGACGGTACAACAAAAATCCCCAATTACGCGCACCGGCATGTGCTGCGGCATATTGTAACAAAAGCCGACGGCGACCTGATCAGCGAGCCGCTGAGCGCGGGCGCTTTGGTCAACAAAACGTTCTCCTTAACGCTCGATCCCAGCTGGGATGCCAAACATTGCAGCGTGATCGCTTTTGTGCACCACGGCGGAAATCCGGATAAAGAGGTGTTGCAGGTGGTGGAGAAACATGTTAAGGGATGAGGGATGAGGAATGACCGAGCGTGATGTCCGACATCACGCTCGGTCATCCCTCATCCCTCATTCCTCATCCCTTTAATAATCTACTCTTTCCAGAAACAACCCCGACGGCGGTGCGGTCAGTTTGGCGGGCTCGCGCGATGCATTTATTAAAAAACCTTCCACGGTTTGGCCGCTCATGCGCCCGCGGCCCACTTCCACCAGCACCCCGACGATGCGGCGCACCATTTTCCATAAAAAGTGCGAGCCGGTCAGTTGAATATAAATCCGGTCGGCATCTTCGCGCACTTCTACGCGGGTCATTTCCACCATCGTGCTCTGGCCTTCTTTTTCCACGTCGCCAAAAGAGCGAAAATCATGAAAACCTTCCAGTCGGGCAGCAGCGTCGGACATGGCACGGACGTCGAGCCGGTCGCGCACCCACCAGACGTATTTTTTGGCAAAAGCGTCGCGGCGTTTGGAGATTTGATAAATGTACGTCCTGTTGCGCGCATCGTGCCGCGCATGGAACTTGGGGTGCGCTTTTTCCACCCGGAGGATATTGATGCCGTGCGGCAGTTCGTCGTTGAAACGCATCATAATCTGTTCAGGCGTACCTTTTGCTACCGGCACTTCGAGGTGCGCCACCTGCCCACGGGCATGCACACCGGCGTCCGTGCGTCCGGCGCCGTATATTTCGATGTCTTCCGTTTCAAATATTTTGAATGCCACAGCCAGTAGTTCGCCCTGTACGGAGCGTTCCTTGCGTTGTAATTGCCAGCCCGCATAATTGGCGCCGTCGTATTCCAGTGTGAGTTTAAATCTTGCCATTTTTTGATTCATCAGGGGAATTTCGACCTTTGTGTCCACCTGTGTAGTTGCAAAGATCGTAATGAAATGTTTATAGTTGATAAGTTTATAGGTTTATGGTCACTCGATAAACCTATAAACCATAAACTCATAAACCATAAACCGCCCATGCCCACCCTTTTCACAACCCGCGCAAGCGGCAAACTTTTACTGACGGGAGAATATTTCGTACTCGACGGCGCCGTTGCCCTCGCAGTACCGGTGCGGTTTGGGCAAACACTTCAGGTCGAAGAAGGTAATGAACCCGGAATACTATTCTGGAGCAGCGCCGATGAAGATGGGCAGACCTGGTTCAAAGGTTCTTTTGAGACCAAAACGCTGGGAATATTGACCCAAAGTGATGCCGGAATTGCAGAAACCCTACAATCTATTTTGCTTGCCTGCCGCCGGCAAAACCCTGCATTTCTGACAAGTAGCGCAGGCGTTGAGGTGTTTACCCACAACGACTTTCCCCGCGCCTGGGGCCTGGGCACCAGCAGTACGCTTATTGCGGCATTGGGCCGCTGGGCGGAGGTGGATCCGTACCAGGTTTTATTCAATACGCTGGGCGGATCGGGTTACGATATCGCCTGCGCTTATGCGGAAGGGCCTTTGCTGTATCAATTGAAAAAAACGCAGCCGACCGTACAACCTGTTGATTTTCAACCACCATTTGCTGAAAACATTTTTTTTGTTTACCTCGGTAAAAAACAAAACAGCCGCGAAGGCATCCAGCGTTACCGGCAGCGGGCCGGCGCATTAAAGCCGGTGATTGCGGAAATCGACCACCTCACGGAACGTTTTTTGAGCGCAACAACGCTGAACGATTTCGAGCAGGTGATACAGGAACACGAGTCCGTCGTCAGCCGCGCGCTCGATTTGCCGACGGTGAAATCGCAGTTTTTTGACGATTTCCAGGGCGCTGTGAAAAGTCTGGGGGCCTGGGGCGGCGATTTTGTGATGGCAATCAGTCGTTTGCCTGAAATAGAAACGCGGGCGTATTTTAGGGAAAGGGGGTTTGAGACGGTGCT
>JADLCC010000502.1 GCA_020847425.1 Saprospiraceae bacterium | reverse complement strand
TGTTCTGTGAAACGGGCAGGTACGACCTGCACCTGCGCCACCTGCGCAAAGCCCTGCATACACAGTGTCTCCGGTATTCTCAGGCAATAGCCGCCTTTTTCCCGGAAGGCACCCGCATTTCCAGGCCGCAGGGCGGTTATGTTTTGTGGATCGAACTGCCCCGGAAAGTAAATGCCCTGGATGTGTACCGCCGCGCGCGTAGGCAACAGATTGCCATTGCGCCGGGACAGTTGTTCAGCCTCTCCGAACAGTTTGCGCATTACATCCGGATTGGTTTTGGCGCGCCGTTCACGGATACGATTGAATTGGGTTTGAAACGGCTGGGGAGTCTGGTGGTGTGAATTGGGATTTTTACCACATAGACACAGTTTTATACATAGGTACACACCAGCAGCACAGTACAAATGCAACAACAACTATGTGACCTATGTGCAAGTCCTATGTACCTATGTGGTAAATAACCTGTTTTCATTTCACCTGAATGTGCAAATGATCATCATGCCGAACCGCCTGGCAGCCGTGAAACCGGATCTTCCTGTTGTTGTCCAAATCCATCCTGCTTACCAAATGTGGTTCCAGGAACATTTTTTCTATGGCCGGCTGGGCCGAAAACAGTTCAATCATCGCCCTCGTTCTTTCACTATCCAAGTCAAATGCTTCCGGATTGGCGCCGAAAGTCAGGTACTTGCTACAATCGTACTGCCAGTATCCTTTTTCTAAACACTCCTGAATTCGATTGTTTTCGTTCGGTAGCGGCGCTTCAGAAACACCATACCCACTGAAAGCAGGCTTGTCATTGGTGTTTTGTCCGGTACGTCGGTCCAGGTAAAAAAATGCCAGATCGAGTTTCCGCCCATCGTTATGGCTCAAATGCGGGACAAGTGGAAAACCGTCGAAAAAAGGCAGGCTGGCATCCAGGTATTGAATTTCGGCGCCGGGAAAACGATCATACATACTTTTTGCCACGGTTTCAAGGCTGCTTTTCAACGCTGGCCGCACGTAGTTTCTGTTTAAAATGCAGGTCCAGTGCGTAACCGGTCTGATGTGATGTGTAGTAAAAAAAGGCAAAGGAACCCGGCCGAATGGTTTCGCCAGGATGGGAACCACTACAAATGTGCACGCTGCGTACAAAGTCAGAAATGTGGCTGTTTTTACCAGAAACCCCCGTTTTATGCGGCCGATCTTGCCTTGCAGTACCAGCCTGTACAACAACCAACTCAACAGGAAAACAAGGCCGCCAATTTGTGTGAGGGCCGTAAGCAGGATAATGACAATCAGGTAGGCGATTGTTTTGATAAAGATTCGCATATTATGGAAGAGTGAAGGGTCACCGCAGGGCCCCCATGGGCCCGTTGCCATCAACTTAAGGCCTCGGAGAGGCTCAACGTTTGTAGAACCGGCCAAGATCTATACGCAGGGCCTCGGAGAGGCTCAACGTTTGTTGAATTATGAGCTATATTATCACCCAAAAACCTATAAACGTTAGGCCTCTCCGAGGCCATTTTTTTGAATATACCAATCAATTCTACAAATGTTTGGCCTCTCCGAGGCCTTAAGTTGATGGCTATGCCCCCTGGGCCTTTCAACACAAACCAAAATTAAGCAAAAACCCTTCCCCATGCATCCAGAAAAAACTTCACACCCCAGTTCGGATACCGCAACGGCAAGTACTTTCCCCAGACCGGAACCGAGCCGGGAAAAGCACCGCGCAGGCCAGGCAGCCAACTATTGCTCTGATAATCAACAACTTCCAGCAAAAAGGCCTTAGCAGCCTGTTGGTATTTTTCGTCACCCGTCAGTTGCCAGAAACGGTGGCACAGCATGCTTAATTGTGCGTTGCCGGTGCAACAGATAAAACTGTAATCGCCTTTCCAGTCGGCATCGTAAGCGCCGGCGGTGCGTTTGTTTTCGATACAAACGGACAACAAATGATCGGTTGCAGCCTTTGTTTTTTCCAGTATTTCCGGTTCGTTCAGCAGCACAGCGCATTCCAGAAAACCTTCAAGCGTATAAGCGATGGTGTGTGTAAAAGCAGGTTTTCCAGGCCAGAAACCCCAGTCCTGCACGCTGTGGTTGGGTAAAAAGCGCCCGCTGTACAGATGAAGCGCCTGACGCATGGCTGCCGCAGCGGCTTCATTTTTTATCAGGGAATTCGCTTTTAATACACCCCAAACGGCGCGTGTATAATACGTGGGCACAAACCCGGAGACATAAGCCCACTGACGCCAGGAGCCATCGGGTTCCTGCTCAGCGAGCATCCATTGTACCGCGTGGGAAATAGCGCGCATGCAGGCTGCGTGTTGCGCATTTCCGGGAGGTAACTCCTCCGCAGTGCGGGTCAGGCCGAATAAGATCTGCCCGGTATTGAACATACTCGGCATGGTATTTCCTGCCGTGAGTGCAGGGAACGCGCCGCTACCTAACTGTATGGTTAACAGCCAGTTGGCGCAATCCAATGCGGTTTGCCGCAGATCGGGGCGCTGCAGCGATTCCGCATAATCGAACAAGGTTTCGATCAGGTAGCCGGTGGTTTCCGGGTAGGCTTTTGCCCAGCCCTTGTGCAGGGCGAAACTGTGCGCCGAGCCCCGGTTGCCGGTGGCGGCTATGCTGCGCTGGAGCCAGGCGAGTGCGGCGTCCGAACGGGTAGACCATTCTAACGAGGTGATGGGCCGCTGGTTGGCGAGGTAATAACCTGTTCTATATTTCACTTTCATCTATTCCTGCGCCATTGCAGATCCAGGTTTTGAGTTGGGTTAAACGTCGGGTTAAAATCCGTTCGAGTTATTTTGTATAAATGCCTGAGTATCAAGCCGGATAACGAATAACTGATAACCAATAACTAGTTGTACAAATACATGCTCCTATTCCGCTCCAATTCCCTGAAATAGGGGTCTTTCAGATCCTTGATGAAGTAAATCGCTTCGCCGGTGCTTTTCATTTCAGGGCCCAGGCGTTTGTCCACATTCGGGAATTTGTCGAAAGAGAACACCGGAATTTTGATCGCGTAACCGTCCATTTTGTTGATCATCTCGAAATCCTTGAGTTTGTGCGTGCCGAGCATCACTTTCGTGGCGATGTTGAGGTAGGGCACGCCGTAGGCTTTCGCGATGAACGGTGTGGTGCGCGAGGCGCGCGGATTGGCCTCGATGACGTACACCTGGTCGTTTTTGATCGCAAACTGGATATTGATCAATCCCTTGATATTCAAGGCCCTGGCGATGCGTTCCGCGTATTCGCACATGCTCTGGATCACGATAGGGCCCAGCGAATATGGCGGCAGCACAGCAGACGAGTCGCCCGAGTGAATACCCGCCGGTTCGATGTGCTCCATAATGCCCATGATATGGATATCGTCGCCATCGAAAATGGCGTCGATTTCGGCTTCTTTGGCGCGTTCCAGGAACTGGTCGATCAGGACTTTGTTGTCGGGCAGGTGTTTAAAAATGGACAGCACCTGGCGTTCCAGTTCATTGTCGTTGATTACAATTTTCATCCGCTGGCCACCCAGTACGTACGAGGGGCGCACCAGCAGCGGGTAAGGCAGGCGTTTGGCGATGTCGAGCGCAGCATCCACATCGTGAGCTACACCGTACTGCGGGTATGGAATATCGAGGTCTTTCAGCAGGTCGGAAAAACGGCCGCGGTCTTCCGCGATGTCCATGCTGTCGAAACTGGTGCCGATGATATTCCAGCCTTTTTTGTGCAGGTTTTCGGCGAGTTTCAGGGCTGTTTGTCCGCCGAGTTGTACGATAACGCCTTCGGGTTTTTCCAGTTCCAGGATTTCTTCGAGGTGTTCCCAGTACACCGGCTCGAAGTAGAGTTTGTCGGCAATATCGAAATCGGTAGAGACCGTTTCCGGGTTGCAGTTCACCATAATCGCCTCATAACCAACCTCTTTGGCAGCCAGTACCCCGTGTACGCAGCAGTAATCGAATTCGATGCCCTGGCCGATGCGGTTGGGCCCGGAACCGAGTACCACCACTTTTTTCTTGTCCGTAAC
>JADLCC010000501.1 GCA_020847425.1 Saprospiraceae bacterium | reverse complement strand
GCACTTATTCCGTTATCGCAAAACGGTGATTGCCGACAACTTGCGCCGGGCATTTCCCGAAAAAACGGAACATGAAATCCGGGATATTACCCGAAAAGCGTATCGAAATCTGACGGATGTGCTACTGGAAACGCTCAAATCTTTCTCTTTGTCCGTCGAAGAAATTACCCGCCGCTGCCGGCCTGTGAACCCCGAATTACTCAACCGCTACCTCGACCAAAACCAACCCCTGATCCTGGCAGGCACGCACCTGGGCAATTGGGAATACAGCGGAGTAGCGCTGCCAACTGCTTTTCGCTGTCCTACCATAAGTGCCTTCAAATCTGTAAAAAACAAGGCTATGGAAGGCTTCCTCAACCGGGCCCGCGGCCGATCTGGGATGACATTGGTGCAAATGGAAGAGTTTTACCGCGTCATGCGCAAACACAGCGGCAGCGCCGCCGTATTTCTCCTTTTAACAGATCAGTCGCCTAGTAGCCGTAAAAGCGCACATTGGGTACCTTTTTTTGGCCAATCGACCGCTCACCTGCCGGGAGTAGATGTGCTGAGCCGCAAATTCGGTTGCCCGGTGCTGTATTACCGGACCGAACGGCTGCGCAGGGGTTTTTATGAAATTGTATTCGAGGAAATTTGTTCCGATCCTTCCATAATGCCTGAAGAAGGTATCACGAAGGCTTATGCACAGATACTGGAAAGGGATATCCGCAAACAACCGGAGCAATGGCTGTGGAGCCATAGAAGGTGGAAAATGAGGAATGAGGAATGAGGAATGAGGGATGACCGAGCGTGATGTCGGACATCACGCTCGGTCATTCCTCATTCCTCATCCCTCATTCCTGTTTTCTCATCCCTGTTTTCTCATTCCTGTTTTTTTCCAGAGAAAAGCCATCCCTCCCAGACTGACGATAAACAGCCCGATTGAGATGATTTCGGCTTGTGTAAGTTGCATGCCGAACACGTCGTGCACCACATTGACCCGTATTTTTTCGATCAAAAAGCGCTCCAGCGCAATCAGTGCGAGGTAAACAAAAAACAGCATACCGCTGATTTTCAAGCGCTTGCGTAAAAACCAAAGTATGGCAAAAACAACGCTCATCATCAGCACCTCGTAAAACGGTGTCGGAAAAACCGGTTCGGTAAGTTCCATACAATAATCCCATGCACAGTGTGGCACCGGCTGACTCACAACAGGGTCGGTATAAGCCGTATTGAGCACATGGTGCGGATAACTGTATGCCCACATCCAGTCGGGCAGAAAAGACATCCAGCCGGGTTTGGGCGCATTGTTTACAATACCCCAGTCGCCATCACCGCTGAGCTGGCAACCGATGCGCCCAATGCCATAGCCTGCCGTTAGTGCCGGCGCTACGGCATCTGCAGTGGGCCAGAAAGGGATCTTGTGGCGGTACATGTAACCTACTACTGCCAAAAAGCCAAGCACCAGCCCGCCAAAAAAAGCGAGTCCGCCGCCCGAAGTCAGGGTACCGATCGGGTCGGCAACAAATGATTTCCAGTTGTCAAACAGATCAAAAATTTTGGCCCCGAGAACTCCCCCGACGGCAGCGGCTACGGTCAGTTCATTGATACGGTCATGCGGCCACACCGACACTTCTTTTGTGATGGGTTCCTTTTTCTTTTTGCGTTGCGCTTCCCACCAGGTCAGTCCACCGAGTATGGCGGCCCCGATCAGTGCTGCCGGCCAGTTCATTTTGGCCGACAAAATAATGGAGGCCGGATCCTGTCGGAAATCCAGGAAATGCTGGAAAGCATATCCGCCTTTACCGCCCAGCAGCAAACCGACCAGCGCATTGCCGCCAACTTCCCCCCAGGTAGCAGGCGCACCTTCGGTGATGGTCGTTTTGCCGGGTTGATAAAAACCTTCTTTTGCCTTTCGCTTCAGTTCGGCATAAAAAACGACGGCGCTGGCCAGAAAAGCCATGGCCAGCATAAAGCCGAACATTTTAAAAATGGAAAGCCAGTTATCCGGCGCAGTGCCAATAAGATCGTGAAATAGATAAGAAAGATCCGGGTACATAAATTTCTGAAAATCAATTTTTTATGAAAATCCTGCGGCAAAGATAGAAAACGACGCGGCGTAGTGTAATGCGAAAAGAAAATTTCACATCAAGTACATAAAACGGCAAATTTGCACCTTCTCACAGAAATAACTTTAAAACCATTCTGAAAAAGCGAAAAAAACAAGGTCTATGGGGGATTCTCCCCAGCACTTTCTATTTTTGCCGCACTTTTCTTAGCAACACACAACCGGACAAAATGGACAATATTCAAAATACCCGCGGCAAAGGCTATTGCATGTTATACCTCATAATGGGTTTGTTTTTTATAGTAGCGCTGATTCTGATGCTGTACAACCGCAATAGCATCCTGGATTTTCCGAAATAGGGGAGGGACTGTAGGGGGTTGAGATTGTTGAGAAGTTGAGGGTGGTAACCCAGGCCTGGGTTAATACTCTCAACTTCTCAACACCTCAACAATCTCAACCTCACCAAACCTTCTTCAAGAGAAAATCTGATAAACCGTCCAGGCTCCGAAGTAAGCCAGTAAACTCATGGCAAAAAACTGTAGTGCAGCCCATTTCCAGCTGCCCGTTTCGCGCCTGACGACTGCCAGCGTACTGAAACATTGCATGGCTAAAGCATAAAAAACGAGCAGCGACAAGGCTGTCGCCAGCGAATAAACGGGTTGACCGGTATCGCTGAAAGTCTCTGTCTTCATCTTGCTGCGCAAGGTGGCTTTCGCTGCGTTTTCGTCCCGGTTATTGATGTCGCCTTCTTCCGAACCCATATTGTACAGTACGGCAAGTGTGCCGGTAAACACCTCGCGGGCGGCAAAAGAAGTCAGCAGGGCAATACCGATTTTCCAGTCATAACCCAGTGGCCGGATGACCGGCTCGAAAGACTTGCCCATTTTTCCGGCAAAAGATGCCTCCAGCCTGCGCTGCTGCACCAGATCCCCTGTCTGATTGGAATCGAGTTGCATTTCCACTGCTTCCTTATGCGCTTGTTGTGTGGCCTCCAAAATGGCATTGCCAGGCCCAAAACGGGATAAAGCCCATAAGACAATCGACACGACCAGGATGATTTTACCTGCGCCGGCAACAAATGCCACTACTTTTTCCCAGACGGAGAGCCACACGTTTTTCCAGTGCGGCATCCGGTATTCCGGCAATTCGATAGCCAAAAAGGACGGTTCGCGGGTGCGCAGCCATTTTTTCATGGCCCAGCCCGAAAGCAATGCGGCAATCACGCCCAGCGCATACATACTCCCAAATACCAGCGTCTGCGCGCTCAGTACACCGCCAACTTTAACAGCCGGAACAGCCAGACCGATCAGCACCAGGTACACCGGTATCCGTGCACTGCAACTGATAAAAGGGGTTACCATCACCGTAATGAGGCGTTCCTGCCAGTTGCCGATGGTACGACTGCTCATAATGGCCGGCACAGCGCAGGCGCTTCCGCTGATCAGCGATATCACACTGCGGCCGTTCATGCCGAAGCGCCGCATGGTTTTATCAAACATAAACACAACCCGGGCCATATACCCGACCTCTTCCAGAATGGCAATCAGCAGAAAAAGCAGCGCGATTTGTGGTACAAACACCAGAATACCGCTCAAGCCGGCCAGAATACCATCCGTGAGCAGTTCGGTAAACCAGCCCTCGCCAAGTATCGATTGCACGCCCTCGCTCAGGATACCGAAGCCGCTCTCTATGGCGTCCATCGGGTAACCGCTCCAATCGAAAATGGCCTGAAAAATGAGCAGCATGACAGCGGCGAAAATAAAGGGCCCCCACAAGCGATGGGTCAGCACCGCATCCAGGCGATCCGTAGCAGTGCTGGGAAAAGCGGGCGGGTGCTGAATCGCATCGCGAACGATCGGAACAAACCGGTCATAACGGTCGAGCGTCTCATCCACTTGCGCCCTCAGGGACTGGAAATCTTTGGTTTCCGCAATGGTACGGAGCACTTCCCGCTGTTGTTTGTGCAAAAAAGGGAGCCAGTCGCCGTGGTGTACAAGCAATAATGCGCGGTACGGATT
Source organism: Saprospiraceae bacterium (assembly GCA_020847425.1). Lineage (GTDB taxonomy): Bacteria > Bacteroidota > Bacteroidia > Chitinophagales > Saprospiraceae > M3007. The sequence continues at coordinate 3,435 of JADLCC010000501.1, read as the reverse complement.
CTCGATACCCAGGTTGTGGCGAACCGCATCGGCTATTTGTTTCTGGCTATCACTTAGTTTGTAAAAAAAGACATTGTCCGCCGTTCTGGTGGGCGTTTTCAGTATTTTTTCTACTTCTGAAAGCAGTTTCTGAATATTGTCCTCTTTGCGCCCGCTGATGGAAACAATGGGAATACCCAGTTGATCCATGAGTTTGGCTGTATTTACTTTAATACCCATTTCCTGGGCGGTATCCGACATGTTCAGCGCCAGAATAACGGGCAAATGCAGGTCGATGATTTGGGTAAGCAGCAACAAATGCCGCTCCAGGTGGGTCACATCGGCGATATAAACCAGCGCATCGGGGAAAAAGGCATCCTCCGGATTGCTCATAACGGCCGTCACCAGCTTCTCATCAGAAGAAGTGGGATACAGGCTGTATGTGCCGGGAAAATCAATCAGCGTCGCTTCTTTCCCGCTGGGAAATCGCATACGTCCGGTTTTTATCTCCACTGTAACGCCGGGAAAATTACCCGTCTGCTGCCGGAGCCCGGTCAGCAGATTGAACACCGTCGATTTGCCTGAATTCGGATTGCCAACCAGCGCAACCCGCAGCATTCTATCCGCTTCTTTCGACATCATACTTCCAAAAGAATACTGGCAGCCTCTTCCTCCCGCAATGCAATACGAATTCCATCCACTTTAACATAGTAAGCGTTGCCAAAAGGCGAAGTGCGCACCATTTCGATACGAGTGCCCGGTAAAACACCCATAGCAGTCAGTTTGCAGGCCAGCGCCGCATCCGAAATGGAAATGGTGCAGGCGCTTTCGTTTATTTTAAGATCGGGAATGGTGCGGTAACGACGTTGCATAAAATTTGGTTAGGTAAATTAGACAAAATCCAAACAGGGCAAATGTAGTAGTTGTTTTCAATTTCCCCTGAAAAGTTGTGTAAGAGATTTGTCATGCCCCGGATTGACCCTCATACGTATGTATTTTCAAAATTTTTTTTATGTGCGCTAAGAAACTGTTTTAAACCCCTACCGAGGCGAAAATCCATTATTTCTCCACTTTCATCCGTTTTTTCACGTCGTGCATCAACTGTTTGGTTCCTTGGCCGTTGTTCGGTTATTAGTTATCGGTTATCAGTTATTGGTTATCGGGCTTTCAGGCAGAAATGGGAAAAGCCTGATAAGACTCGTTCCCAATGCCGAACCAGATTACCGATGACACCAAAGGAAAATAGTAGCTGTTAACAAAGCGGCAGCGCCGCGTAAGATTTGTAGCAATTTCCAAGCAAAGTTGTTGAAGGTGCAGCGCACCGTAAGATAATCTTGCGGTGCGCTGCACCTCCAACAATACGCCGGCATCTGTTGCTACAAATCTTACGCGGCGCTGCCGCTATGTTAACCATTTGCGAAAAAATATACCCCCATCATCCATTCCAGCCTGAAAACCCGATAACTAATAACAGATAACTGATAACCAACATATGAGTTTTATCCTGAAAATGGCCTGGCGCGACAGCCGCCGCAACCGCAGCCGCCTCTTGCTGTTCATTTCCGCCATCACGGTCGGTATCGCAGCACTGACTGCCGTTCGCTCTTTTTCCGTCAACCTGATGGGCGATATCGACCGCGAGGCCAAAACGCTGCTGGGCGCCGACCTATTGATCGACGCCAATCAGCCCGCACCGGATTCTATTTTGGCCAAATTCGAGACGCCCGGCACAGAAAAAGCCAAAGTCCTGAATTTTGTCAGCATGATTCGTTTCCCCAAAAACGGCGGCACCAGGCTCTCCCTCATTCGCTCGCTGGAAGGGAATTATCCTTTTTACGGAAAATGGAAAAGTGTGCCGGAGAACTCCTGGCGCAGTTTCCGAACGGGCAAAAAAGCACTGGTCGACCACGCCCTGATGCTGCAATTTGGTATTCAGCCGGGCGACAGCATCCAGATTGGAGATATTACTTTTCTGGTGGAAGGCGATCTGATGTCCTCCCCCGGCCGTGCAGGCATCGCTTCCAGCATCGCACCGGTGGTGTTTATCACCTCAGAATGGCTCGACAGCACCGGGCTCGTACAGCGCGGCAGCCGCGTCGATTACCAGTATTTTTACCAGATGCCCGCCGGTAGCGACCCCGATGCGCTGGTGAAAGGCATGGACAAGGAACTGGAAAAGGCCAACCTGAACTCCGACACCGTGGAAAGCCGCAAACGCAGCATCGGTTCCGCATTCGGCAACTTCGGCACTTTCCTCAACCTCGTCGGGTTCATTGCCCTGCTGCTGGGCTGCATCGGTGTAGCCGGCGCGGTACATATTTACATCAAAGACAAACTGCCCACCGTAGCCATCCTCCGCTGCCTGGGCGCCAGCGGACGAAAAGCCTTTTATGTTTACCTCGTTCAGGTAGCAGGTATCGGTCTGCTGGGTGCTGTGGCTGGCGCCTTAGCCGGTTCGCTGATCCAAAAAATGCTGCCCTGGCTGCTCAAAGATTTATTGCCGATTGAAACGGTTAGTACCAACTTTTCAGCCGGCGCCATCCTGCAGGGCGTTGTTCTGGGGCTTTCCGTAGCCGTATTGTTTGCGCTGTTGCCTTTGTCGGGTATCCTGCGAACTTCGCCGCTGCGCACGCTGCGCGCTTCGTTCGATGAAAGTTCGGATGATCAAAAAGGACTCGGCTGGCTGCGCTGGGCAGTATACACCTTAATTGTGGTGTCTATTTTCGGGTTTACCTGGTGGCTGGTGCGCGACTGGGAAGAAACGTTCTTTTTTATGGGCGGTATCGCCGCCGCTTTTTTGATTTTATGGGGCATATCCAAACTGCTGACTGTCCTGTTGCGCCGTTTTTTTCCAAAAAAATGGAGTTACATCGCCCGGCAGGGTATTGCCAATTTGTTCCGGCCCGAAAACCAGACGGTTTTGCTGGTGGTTACCATAGGCCTGGGCACGATGCTGTTGTCCACGCTGTTTCTGATCCAGAATTTGTTGCTGAAACAAGTGGAGTTTTCCGGCAGCGGCAACCAGCCCAATATGATACTTTTTGACATCCAGACGGCTGAAAAGGACAGCGTGGCGGCTTTGGTGCAAGCCAACGGTATGCCGGTCATGCAACAGGTTTCGGTCGTCACCACCCGCATAGAAACCATCGACGACCGCACCAAAGCGCAGGATGAGGCCGACTCCACCAACGCCATGCCGCACTGGGTCTGGGACCGGGAGTACCGCGTTACGTTCCGCGATACGCTGATCGAAACGGAAAAAATTATGGAAGGCGAATGGGTGGGCACCTACACACCCGGCACGCCGATCAAAGTGTCCATTTCCGACGGACTGCAAAATGCAATGAAAGCGAAAATAGGCACCAAAATCGTGTTCAATGTGCAGGGTACCCTGCTCGAATGCGAAGTGGGCAGCGTGCGAAAAGTCGATTTTAACCGGGTACAAACCAATTTTCT
>JADLCC010000500.1 GCA_020847425.1 Saprospiraceae bacterium | reverse complement strand
TTTTTGGCTTCGCCGTACAGATTTTTTGGGTCCGTACCTTTGAAACGTTTGCTCAGTCGCGCGTATTCGCGGGTGAGTTCGAGGGTTTCGTGGTTGACGTTGCCGCCTTTACCACTGAGGAAGTTCCAGCCGTGGATGTCATCGATATAACCGTTTTTGTCATCATCGATACCATTGCCGGCTATTTCTCCCGGATTGGTCCAGATGACGTCTTTCAGGTCTTCGTGATCCACTTCTACACCGGAGTCGAGTACTGCAACGATCACAGTCTGGCCTTTTTTGCCTTTTGCCTTCAATCGTTGGAGCGCTTCGTCGGCGCCGGTTCCCTGCACTTTATCTTTTGTTGCATCGAGCGTAAACCAGTTTTCAGGCGCTTTGGTTTGGGCGGAAACCATCAAAACTGGCAGGCAGAGTGCGGCAACAAGGATACTTTTTTTCAAAACCATGTTAAAATTAAGTTTGAATGTATAAAATTTTTTACAGAAAGGATGATTCTTATCTGACGCGATAAAGACCGCAAAATTACTATTTTGGTTGCGAAAAGTCGCTAAAATAGACAAAAAACAGCCTGCGGCCAGTGAGCGTCAAATAACGTGGAACCAAACGGCTTCGCTGCCCGAATACACTTCAGGCAGTTTTGAAACCGTTTACTTCGCAAAAAGCCCGTATGTTTGTACCGGCTTTTTAGCCATGTCACCTATTTTATTCTTATTTCAATTTTTTTTAAATGAACAAGGGAACAGTAAAGTTCTTTAATGAGTCCAAAGGTTTTGGCTTTATTATCGACGAGTCCACCAAAGAAGAAATCTTCGTCCACGTATCAGGTCTGATCGATGACATTCGCGAAGGCGACGTCGTTACATTCGAAACTGCCCGTGGTAAAAAAGGCATGAATGCAGTGAATGTCCAGCGCGCGTAATCGCGTAACGGTATCAGTTACATATTATGCGAGACCCCCAGCGATTGACGCCGGGGGTTTTTTTATACCATATTTACCATATTTTCTTGATTACTTGATTGTGTGCTTCCCACACTACCGGACATTTTGTGCCTGGGTGAAAAACCAGTACGCTGGAACGCTATTCCGGCATCGGAAATAGCCAGGCATTGCCGGAACAGCGTTCCAGCGTACAAAAATGTCCTGTAGTTGTGGTGCTCTCCCCGCTGCTGCCTACCTTTGCGGCTTCGTATCATCCAGTTCAATGTTCTGAAAATTAGTGGAAGCACAACCAACGCTTGAAACAGCCCAAAAACTCGGCCTTACCGCCGCTGAATTTGAAAAAATAACAGAGATCATGGGGCGCGTCCCCAATTTCACCGAACTCAGTATTTATTCGGTGATGTGGAGCGAGCACTGCTCCTACAAAAACTCCATCCTGCAACTCAAAACCCTGCCCCGCAGCGGCAAACGCCTGCTCGTCGGAGCGGGTGAGGAAAATGCAGGGCTGGTCGACATCGGCGACGGGCTGGGCTGCGCGTTCAAGATCGAAAGCCACAACCACCCCTCCGCTATCGAACCCTATCAGGGCGCCGCTACGGGCGTGGGTGGTATCCACCGCGATATTTTTACTATGGGCGCGCGGCCTATTGCGGCGCTCAATTCGCTGCGCTTCGGCGTGCCCGACAACCCCCGCATGAAACGCCTGATCGCCGGCGTGGTGAAAGGTATCGGCGATTACGGCAACTGCTTCGGCGTGCCAACCGTCGGCGGCGAAGTGTACTTCATGCCCTGTTACAACCACGATATCCTGGTGAATGCGATGTCAGCAGGAATTGTGAAAGCCGGTGAAACGGTGAGCGCAACGGCAGGCGGCCCCGGCAATCCGGTGTTTATTGTCGGTTCCTCTACCGGGAAAGACGGCATCCACGGGGCCACGTTCGCCAGCGCCGATCTTTCCGCCGATTCGCATGAAGACCTGCCTGCGGTGCAGGTGGGCGACCCTTTTCAGGAAAAATTGCTGCTGGAAGCCAGCCTGGAAGCCATCCAGACCGGCGCCATCGTGGGTATGCAGGATATGGGTGCAGCGGGTATCACCTGTTCCACTTCCGAAATGAGCGCCAAAGCTGGCTGCGGCATGCGCATCGACCTGTCGAAAGTGCCCACCCGTCAGGCACATATGAAAGCCTGGGAAATCCTGTTGTCCGAAAGCCAGGAACGCATGCTGATCGTCTGCGAACCCGGCCGCGCATCGGAAATACTGGCTGTTTTTGACAAATGGGATTTGCCCTGTGCCGAAATCGGCGTCACCACCGAAGGCGGTCGCCTCGAATACTATTACGAAGGGGAACTGGTAGCCGACGTGCCCGCCGAAACCCTCGTACTGGGCGGCAGCGCTCCGGTGTATGTGCGCGAGCAACGCGAACCGGCTTATTTTCAAAAAATACGGCAATTCGACGCTAAACAGATCGCCCAACCCGCCGATTATCATGCCGCTGCCCAAAAACTGTGGCATTCGCCCAACCTGGCTTCCAAAAACTGGATCACCCGGCAATACGACAGCATGGTGCGTACCGGCACCATGACAACCAACCGGCCCAGTGATGCCGCCGTCGTATATGTAAAAGGTACGCAAAAAGCCATTGCGCTCACGACCGATTGCAATGCTGCGTACGTTTACGCCGATCCTTACCGCGGTGCAATGATTGCAGTGGCGGAAGCGGCCCGGAATATTGTTTGCGCGGGCGGCGAACCCGTTGCCATCACCAATTGCCTCAATTTCGGCAACCCCTACAACCCGGAAGTGTACTACCAGTTTGCAGAGGCCATTCGCGGCATGGGCGAGGCCTGCCGTAAATTTGAAACACCTGTAACAGGTGGTAACGTGAGTTTTTATAACCAGTATGCGCACAACGGCGAAGTGATACCCGTGTACCCCACGCCTACCATCGGGATGCTGGGCCTGCTCGACGACTGCAACCAAATGATGACCCTCGATTTTAAAAATGAAGGGGACGCCATTTACCTCATCGGAACCAGCCGCGACGACCTGGGCAGCAGCGAATACCTGCGCAGCGTGCAGGGCGTTGAGCACAGCAGCTGCCCGCATTTCGACCTGGAAGAGGAATATTTTATCCAGCAGGTGGTGAAAAAAGCCATCGCTAGCAAACTATTGGCATCCGCACATGACATTTCCGATGGCGGTGTTTTTGCAGCGCTGCTGGAAAGCGCCATGCCGCGAGGCCTGGGCTTCGATGTGCGCTCCAATAACAAGGTCCGCAAAGATGCCTGGCTGTTCGGAGAAGCACAAAGCCGTGTTTTGGTCAGCGTGCGGACAGAACAAGTTGAGGCCTTTGAACGTTTTTTACAATCTGAAAAAGCACCGTACGAGGTTTTAGGCGCCGTCACAGGCCCGCAAATACAGGTCGACGCTGAAAACTGGGGTAGTACCTCAGCATGGCAACGGACGTATAGCAAGGTGCTGGAAGAAATAATGAACCATAATTAGGGATGAGGAGTGAGGGATGAGGAATGAGCATTTTTGGGTAGGGGCAGATTTTTATCCCTTATACCTCGTCCTTCAATCCTCATTCCTCATCCCTCATTCCTATTTTTAAATCAATTTCACATGAAAAAAATACTCTCACTTCTGACTTTTATGCTGCCTGCAATGGTGGTTTTTTATGCCTGCAACGGCCAGAGCGGCCACGCTTTGAAAGGCAGCATTTCGGGCGCCGCCAACCTGCAGGTATTGCTGGAACAGGCGCATTTCGACCGCTCTAACCTGGCGCTGGGCCGTGTGACCTGCGACGCCAGCGGCAATTTTGAAATCAAACAGGACAAGGCTTTTGAAGCCGGCCTGTACCGCCTGACCATCGGCGTAAAAAAGATGTATTTTATGCTCGACGGCACCGAAAACACGGTCGACATCAAAGGCGATCTTACGTCGATCGATCGCCTGATGGTGGAAGTGAAAGGGTCGGAAACGTTTGCCTGTTATGCGGGAGTTATCCAGGATTTGCTAAAAAATCCGGTAAAAAGTGTGGATCAGGCCCGCTTGGTGATCGATAAGGGTTGTAATCCTTTGATGAAGGCATTCCTTACAACACAAGTGCTGGGACAAAACCCCGGAACTTTTATGGACGAATTCAAATCCGCCGGCGCAGCCCTGGCTACCGCCATGCCGGGCTCCAAGTACTCGACCGATTTTAACGCCATGGTCGCCAATATTGAAAAACAAACTTCCCAGCAGAATGCCGACGAGATCATTAAAGTGGGTATGCCTGCGCCGGAAATCAGCCTGGCCGGCCCCGATGGCAAAGTGCGCTCCCTGTCTTCCCTGAAAGGCAAAGTGGTATTGCTCGACTTCTGGGCTTCCTGGTGCGGCCCCTGCCGCAAAGCCAATCCGCACGTGGTGGAAACCTATAAAAAGTACAACGGCAAAGGTTTCGACGTCTTCAGCGTTTCCCTCGACCGCCCCGACGGCAAGGAAAAATGGGTGCAGGCCATCAAACAGGACGGACTGTTGTGGGATAACCACGTCAGCGACCTGAAATGGTGGGACAGTGCCCCGGCAGCCACCTACGGCGTTCGGGCTATTCCAAAAACCTTCCTGATCGGCCGGGATGGGAAAATTGTGGCCATCAATCCGAGAACGAATCTGGAAGAGGAGTTGAAGAAGGTGCTTTGATCGTGAGTGGTGAATTGTGAGTTGTGAGTGGTGAATTGTGAGTGGAGCTTCGCTCAACGTTAATCAGGTAGTTCTGA
>JADLCC010000499.1 GCA_020847425.1 Saprospiraceae bacterium | reverse complement strand
TTAGTTCATTTCCTGTATCAGGTGCACCAGGCCATCCACGATAAACTGCACCCCGATGGCAATGACGATAAAACCCATGATGCGGGCAATCGCATTCAAGCCGCCCGTACCGAATACCCTGAACAGAAACGGCGCCACCCGCAAACACACCCACACCAGAAAAGCCACCGCCACAATAGCGGCTACGATCAGGCTACGCTGGCCCCAGTCGGGGTGCTGACTGTACTGGGTGATCAGGTAGGAAATCGAGCCGGGGCCCGACAACATCGGCATGGCCATGGGTGAAAAAGCGATGTCCGAGCGGTCCTGCGATTGTTTTTCAGCGTTTTTATCAAAACCGCGTTCTTTCGTGAAACGCCCCGACATCAGTGCAAATCCGCTGATCATCAGGGTCATACCGCCTGCTATGCGCAACGCATGTACCGTAATGCCGAAAAAACTGAGGATATACGTGCCCGCCAGGAAAAAACTGACCAGGATGAGCATAAAATACACACTGGTCATCAGTGCAATTTTATTGCGCTCGGGCCTGGGCCGGCCGGCCGTCATCGCTACATACACCGGAATGGCGCCGGGCGGGTCTACGATGGAAAAAAGGGAAAAGAGGATAGCAAAAAAGAATTCCATAATTTGGCTTGGTGCAGTGAACGCTGCAAAAGTATACATTTCGGCAGGCTGCGCGGTGTGCGGCTCAAATTCTTCTGCACTGTTTTCAGAATAGAGCGGGGCCGTCTATCTTTGGTACTATTTTCCAACCATTTCAACAACAGCATGAAGCCATTTCTGATCTGTGCCCTCGCCTGCCTGGCCCTGTCTCTACCGGTTTTTTCCCAAACGCCACAATCCCTCGCGGAACGCCTGGGTTACCCGGCCTCGGCCAAACTGCTCATCGTACATTCCGACGACCTGGCCGTTGCGCACGCCGAAAACAAGGCCAGTTTCAAAGCCATGCAGGATGGCGTGGTCAATTCGGCCAGTGTGATGATTCCCTGCCCCTGGTTGCCCGAAGTGGCGGATTACGCCAAAAAAAATCCCAACCACGACCTGGGCCTGCACCTCACGCTCACCAGCGAATGGTGGCCGTACAAATGGGGGCCTGCTGCGGCCCGCTCTGAAGTAGCCAGTCTCGTCGATTCCAACGGGTATTTTTATCCTTTGTGCGATGCTTTTGCTGCAAAAGCCGCTCCCGGCGATGTGGAAAGGGAGCTGCGCGCACAGGTGGAAAAATCGAAAGCCATGGGCCTGGAACCCACCCACTTCGACAGCCACATGGGTTGTTTGTTTTTTCAAAAACCCGATTTTTTTGAGATTTACCTGAAACTGGGGCGCCAGTACAAGGTGCCTTCCATGGTGAGCCGCGACATGCTAAGTGCCATGCCGGAAGAGTATCGCAAACTGGTCACGGATCAGGATATCGTGGTCGACAGAATATTCACCGCCGAACCATCCGATTATGAAAAAGGGATGGCGCAGTATTACACAAAAGTTTTTAGCAACCTGGAGGCTGGCGTGAATGTCCTGCTTATCCACACTGCCTATGAAACGGATGATATGAAAAGAATGACGGACGGCCATGCGGGCGCATGGGACTCCGGCTGGCGGCAGGCCGATTTCGATTTTTTCATGAGCGAAGCATGTAAAAGGCTGATCCGGGAGAAAGGGATTCAGTTGATTACGTGGAAGGAAGTGGGGAAATTGTTGAAAAAGTGACCTCTTTTTGCAAAGCGGTGTAATCTACGGACTCTCACTTCTCACCCGCTCACTTCTCACCTCTATCCCTCCACCCTTCTCGGAAACGTCAGACTAAAACTACTGCCTTTCCCCGGCTCACTTACCACGTCGATGAGCCCGCGGTGGGCCGTCACGATGGCTTTGACGTAACTCAGCCCGAGGCCGAAACCTTTCACATCGTGGATATTACCGGTGTGTACGCGGTAAAATTTATCAAAAATATGTTTGCGGACCTCCTTGCTGATGCCCATGCCCTTGTCGGCCACGGTAATTTCTACACCCATCGCCACATCGCGGGTACTGATGGTGATCTCGGGTTTTTCCGGGCTGTATTTATTTGCGTTGTCGAGCAGGTTGTGGATAATACTGGCAATATGGGTGGCATCGCCCTCGATAACGGGTTTTTCGGCTTTTAAATCGGTTTGCAGCGTACCTTCTCTTTTTTCCACCTGGAGGCTGAAATTATCCACCGCCTGCTGGATCACTTCATGCAGGTTGAACTCGCCGATGCTCAATTGAAAATCCTTTTTGTCGATCAGCGCCATTTGCAAAACACGTTCCACCTGGCTGTTCATGCGCCGGTTTTCCTGGCGGATGATATCCACGAATCGTTTTATCTTTTCCGGGTGACTCATAATCATCGGGCTGCCGATGCTATCGGCGGCCAGTGAAATGGTGGCAATCGGCGTTTTAAACTCGTGGGTCATGTTGTTGATGAAGTCGTTTTTCATTTCCGACAATTGTTTCTGTCGGTAAATCACCTGGATGGTGTACCAGAAACAAAACAGGATGATGCCCGTAAAAATCACCGACAACACCAGCGTGCCGATCACCGAACCCAATACCAGGCGGGTGCGGTTGGGGAAATACAGCGACAAATAACCGGGAGACTCCAGGCTCTGGGTAAACAGCGCTACTTTATACGGAGAATTGAACAGCGTGGGCGCGCCGCCGTGCGAAATTTGCGGTCCGCTGTCTTCCACTACATAGTGGTCATTTACAATAACATAGCTGTTTCGATCTTTGGAATAAATGCCGTATTGGTAGTCCGATTGGATCCCGCGGCTTTCTATTTCCTCCCGGATGGACTGTGCCAGCAGGTCGAGTTGTATCCGTTCGGCCAGCGACTTTTCATCGAGTGACTGCATCACCTTCATGTATTCCCAGCGCGTAACGTTGTCTTCAAAACTTTGGCTTTCTCCTATCGGATTCGGCAGACTGTCGCGCCCAGCGTATCCGTTTCCAGACAGTTGAGCCGCGCGCTGGGCTGCGGAGGCGCTGCGCGATTTGTCCATCATCTCCAATTCCGACACGGTTTCGATGTTTTGCAGTTTATCCGCTACCCGGTTGAGCGCCGCGAATACGTTTTTATCAAATTGTTCCTCATTCAGCCGGATATTCCAACCGATCCAGTACACCTGGAGGTATATGATCCCTACCAATGCAAGGGTCATCAGGCCGATAATGAGGCGAATTCGCTGGGCGTTCATGTTTTTATTGTTCGAAGAGTTTTTAGAAGAGAAGGGATTGTTGAGGGTTGAGATTGTTGAGGGTTGAGAATGTTGAGAGGTTGAGGGTGGTAACTCAGGGCTGGGTAACCACCCTCAACCTCTCAACATTCTCAACCCTCAACAATTTATTCAAACGGCCAAAAGTAACTTTCAGTTGAACGCTTCCCCGGCTGTTTAACGCAGGTTTAACGCTCGGCAAACGCCGGCGGCGCAAAAATAGCGCGCAGCGAGCAGCCAAATCGCCCTACCTTTGCCGGAAAAACAGCCTGATGTTGTCCAAATTTTTGTGTTTCGGATTGTTGACGGTCTTTTCCGTACTCGCATTCCAGGCCTGTTCCGACCGGCAAACGGCCATTTACGACTCTGGCGCTGCGGCGCAGTACGCTTATTTCCCGCTGCAAATTGGCAAATATATCGTCTATCAGGTAGATAGTGTGGTATATGATTTTGCACAGGGCGGCGGCACGCTGCTCGATTCTTCCCGCACTTTCGTCAGGGAACTGGTTTCCGATACGCTGCGGGACCAAACCGGACAATTGCTCTACACCATCGAACGCTCCGAACGCAAGTCGCCGGACGAACCCTGGCAACTTGTGAACATCAGCACAGCGCAGCGCAGCAGCAGCCAGGCTATCCGGACGGAAAATAACCTGCGGTTCCTGAAACTCATTTTCCCGATGGACCGCCGCAGCGAATGGAACGGCCACGTATGGATTGATGAAACCCGCGAAATAGAGATTGCCGGAGAGCGCATGCGCCCCTTTGCCAACTGGCAATATGAAGTGGATTCTATTGATATTCAGACCAATATCGGCGCTTTTTCATTCGACTCCACCCTCGTCGTAACGGAAGTAGACGACAACAACATCATTGAACGCCGCTTTTCCAAGGTCCGCTACGCCAAACATGTAGGGCTGGTCTGGCGCGAACAACTCATCCTCGATTCTCAATATTGCAACCAAAACCCGCCGCCGACCGACTGTGAAACGCGCGCCTGGGAACTGAAAGCCGAACGCGGATATATCCTGCGCCAGGTTGTTGTTGCATACAATTAAGTATAAAAATGGCCGAAAACCCATACGTCAATATTGGACATACCCGGAAAGCGCACGGCATCAGCGGCGAACTGAAACTGTATATCGAAGAGCGCTACCTGGAAGATTTTTTGAAAAACGAGCGCATCTTTCTCGATATCAAAGGCACTAAAATTCCTTATTTCGTTGCCAACGTGCGTGGCAAGGGTGAAATGATCCTGCACCTCGAAGACGTGGACAACCGCGATGCTGCGCTGATGCTGCAAGGCCGCGAAGTGTTCCTGCGCGAAAAAGACCTGCTGCTCGATGAAGAGCGGGAACTGGAAATCGAAGAAGAGGAAGGCCTTGAATATGAACATCTTACAGGCTTTTTGCTCACAGACAAAACGCTCGGCGATATCGGCTCCATCACGGAGGTGCTCGAAATGCCGCAGCAGGAAATGGCCTTCCTGACCTATAAAAACCGGGAAGTGCTGGTGCCGCTGAATGCGCAGTTGATTGTGGAAATCGATCAAAAAAACAAAAAGGTGCTGATGGATTTGCCGGAAGGGCTGCTGGATTAGAAGTGAGAAGTGAGAGGGTGAGAAGTGAGAGTCCGTAGATTACACCGCTCCGCATTTGGGAATACAAAAAGCGGAGCGGTGTAATCTACGGACTCTCACTTCTCACCCTCTCACTTCTCACTTCTATTATGTTATGATAATTTTAACAAATATTTTCCCATCCCCGGAAACTATTTTTTTGAGTTCCTGCGTTAACGCTTTGTCTTCTTCGAGCAATTAACCGATAAAC
>JADLCC010000498.1 GCA_020847425.1 Saprospiraceae bacterium | reverse complement strand
TCAGGAGCCGCTGTTTTTGTCCCTGACTGAGTCCGTTGCCGTCCTGGCCTATTTTGGTATTGTAACCCAGCGGTAGCGATTCTATAAAGGATTGAATATTAGCCACTTTTGCGGCATAGAGCAACTGACGCCGGTCGATGTGTTCTTCGCCCAGGGCAATATTCCGCGCTATGGTATCGGAAAAAACGAAGCCGTCCTGCATGACCACGCCACACTGACTGCGCCAAAGTTTATGGTGCACATTGGCGAGGTTCAAATCGCCGATCCGAACGACACCTTCGGTTGGCGGGTAAAAATTGAGCAAGAGTTTGAGTAAAGTTGTTTTACCGCTACCCGAAGTTCCGACAATCGCCGTGGTTTTTCCTTCCCTTAAAACAAGGTTCAGGTTTTTCAGCACCCAGGGGTTGTGCGGTCCTCCGTAGCGGAACGACACATTTTGCAGTACCAGGTCGCCATTGGAAGGCAAAACGGTCACTTTGGAATCGTCGTTGTCGTCTTCGTCGGGGCGCTGGTGGATTTCGTTCATGCGTTCGAGGCTGATTTTGGCCTCCTGTGCATGCAAAATAAACTGAACCAGCGCTTCCAAAGGGGCGTTCATGTGGCCGATGATATATTGCACGGCCAGCATCATACCGAGGCTCATTTCACCCTGAATTACTGCCTGGGCGGCCAGAACGGAGATCAGGATATTTTTTCCCTCGTTGATAAAAGCGGCGCCGGCCCGCTGCATCTGGTCGGTAGCGAGGTATTGCACATTTACCCGAAACAAACGCGCCTGAATGCGTTCCCAGGCCCAGCGTTTTTGGCGTTCGGCATTGTGCAATTTGATTTCCTGCATCCCATTGACCAACTGGATCAGTGCGTTCTGGTTTTCTGCCATCTGCTCAAAACGCCGGTAATCGAGTGAGCGGCGGCGTTGCAGGAAAAGCGCGATCCAGCCGAAATACGTGGCAGCCCCGATAAAAAATATCAGGAAAATCAAAGGATTGTAATAGGCCAGTACAAAACCGAAAAGGAACAGATTTACAACGGAAAACAGCGTGATGAGCGAGGAAGAAGTAAGGAAACGTTCTACCCGTTCGTTGTCGTAAATGCGTTGCAGCAAGTCGCCGGTCATTTTCGAGTCGAAAAACGACATGGGCAGCCGCATCAGTTTGATCAAAAAGTCGGATACCAGGTTGATATTCACCCGCGTACCAATGTGCAGCAATATCCAGCCCCTGATAAATTCCACGGATACCTGGCTGATGAAGAGCATGCCCTGGGCCAGTAATATCAGGTAGACAAAACTGAGGTCGTTGAGTTGAACACCTTTGTCGACCAGTGCCTGCATCAGGAACGGGAAAGCCAGTTGGATCATGCTGCCGAGCAGCAGGCCAACACCAAGTTGCCAAAGCAGTCGTTGGTGCTGCCAGAGATAAGGCCATAAAAAACGCAAACCGGATCGGTCGTTTTTTTCACCTTCCCGCTCATAAAAATCAGGGGTGGGTTCTACCAGGAGTAATATGCCCTGGGGCTCCGTATTCACAACATCGCTGATCCAGCCGTTCAAAAATTCCTGCTCATCCAGTTCGATTTTGCCGATTTTGGGGTCTGCGACAAATACTTTTCCCTGCGTAATTTTATAAATCACCACAAAATGATCCTGTTGCCAGTGCGCAACGCAGGGCAACGGAATATCCTCGGAAAGCCGTTTAAAACCTGTTTTTACCCCCAGTGTGCGCAGGCCGATTTTTTCCGCCGCATCAGAAATACCCATCAACGACACCCCTTCGCGGTCGAGGTAGGAAAGCTGCCGCAGGTATTCCAGCGAATAGTGCCGCCCGTGGTGCCGCGCTACCATCCGGAGGCAGGTTGCCCCGCAGTCGGCTGAATCCAGCTGTTTGTAAAATTGAAATTGGTCTGCCATGTTATAATCGTGAGTCGTGAGTCGTGAGTTGTGAATTGTGAATAGCATCACTTTAGAAGAACGAACTCATTATCCTTCTAAGTGGAAGCCACTCACAATTCACAACTCACAACTCACAACAGCATTAAAGTTCTCTGATCCAAATGTTTCTGTAACTCACCAGGTCGCCGTGGTCCTGTAATTTGATGCCACTTTTTCCATGTGCCAGGTAATGCGGCAAACCGATATAAACCGTTGGGCCTTTTATTTCCGTGTTTAACTGCGCTACCACGCCGTTGTGAATAACGGTCACACGAGCCGGTGCGGTCAGGATACCGTCATTGTTGAAGCGAGGCGCAGTGAACAGAATATCGTAGGTCTGCCATTCGCCAGGTTTGCGGCAAGCATTGACCAGCGGAATGGTTTGTTTGTACACCGAGGCGGTCTGACCGTTGGACTAAGTACGGTTTTGGTAACAATCGAGCACCTGTATTTCATAACGGCCTTGCAAAAAGATACCGCTGTTGCCACGGCCCTGACTTTCGCCTTTTACGACCGAAGGTGCCCGGTATTCAACATGCAACTGGCAGTCGCCGAATACTTTTTTGGTTTCAATATCACCAGCGCCGGGACGAACGGTTACGCTACCGTCGCCGTTCAATTGCCAGTTGGCAGCGCTGCTGTCTTTAGCGCTTTGCCATTCCGAAAAGTTGCTTCCATCGAGCAATACAATGGCGTCTGAAGGCGGTTTTGTTCCTTCTCCGGGTGTCACCACACGTACCTGCGGTTCCCAGAATTCAGTGGCTTTTGGGTCGGTTATTTGAGCGGACAAAGTGGAACAAAGTGCCGATATAGTGAAAATGGCAAAGGAAAAACGCTTCATTTAAAATATAGTTTAAGTTTGTTTGAAAAATTAAGTCAACGTCCGACGTAGTTGTGTGGGGTGAGTTGTTTCAGTTCCGTTTTGATCTCTTCATCAACGGCTAATTGTTCGATGAATTCGTGTAATACTTCACGCGTGACAATCGATCGGCCCCGTGTAAGTGCTTTTAGGGCCTCATAAGGCTGCGGGTATCCTTCACGGCGCAAAATGACCTGGATACCTTCCGCGATGACCATCCAGTTGTCTTCGAGGTCGTCATACAATTGCCCTTCGTTCAGCAACAATTTACCGAGACCTTTGAGGATCGATTTCAGGGCGACCACCGTGTGGCCCATCGGTACGCCGACATTGCGGAGCACGGTCGAGTCGGTCAGGTCGCGTTGCAGGCGACTGATCGGAAGCTTTTCCGCAAAATGGTGCAACAGCGCATTGGCGAGCCCCAGGTTGCCTTCCGCGTTTTCAAAGTCGATGGGGTTTACTTTGTGCGGCATGGCCGACGAGCCGACCTCGTCTTTAACGGTTTTTTGTTTAAAATATTCAATGGAAATATAGGTCCAGATATCGCGGCAGAAATCTATCAAAATAGTATTGATGCGGCTCAGGGCCTGGCAATGTGCTGCAAAACAATCGTAATGTTCAATCTGTGTGGTAAATTGCGACCGTTCGAGACCAAGGAATTCGACCACGAAGTCATTGGCAAAACGCTGCCAGTCGTAATCCGGGTAAGCGGCGTAGTGGGCATTAAAATTGCCGGTAGCGCCGCCGAATTTAGCGCGGTGCGGAATATTGCGCAGCATTTCCAGTTGTACATCCAGGCGCTCCACAAAAACCCTGAACTCTTTGCCCAGCAGGGTAGGAGAGGCCGGCTGGCCGTGGGTGCGGGCCAGCATGGGAACGAATGCCCAGTCTTGCGCGAGTTGTTCGAGGTGGTTCCTAACATCGAGCAGCAAGGGATAATAAACGTGTTCCAGCGCGTTTTTGAAAAGCAGTGGAATAGCGGTATTGTTGATGTCCTGCGAAGTGAGGCCGAAATGAACAAACTCCCGTAGATCGCCCAGTTCGAGTCCGTCAAAACGTTCTTTCAGAAAATACTCGACCGCTTTGACATCGTGGTTGGTGCTGCGCTCGAATGCCTTGATGAGTTCGGCGTCCGACAAGTTGAAGTTTTCAAAAATCGCATTGAGTTCGTCGATTTTGTCGTCTTCAAATGCTTCGAGTTGTGGCAGTTTGTATTGGCACAATGCTATAAAGTATTGGATTTCAACAAAAACGCGGTAGCGAATGAGTGCAAACTCGCTGAAATACGGACTGAGTTCACGGGTTTTATCGGCATAACGTCCGTCGATCGGAGAGATAGCAGTGAGCATTTTTTGTATAATTTATTGGATCCTATGTTTGGAGCAATTCCAAACGCGGCGAAATTCGGCTTTTTTCACAAGTATCGTACACAGAAGCCCTTTTGACAATTACTTTTGCCCTGAAATTTTTCAATTTTCACCAAAAACGATAATAATGCGCCATTTTTTAATGCTCTTCTGTAGTGTTGGTTTGCTCCTGAGTGCCTGCAACAGTGCTCAAAAAAAGGAGATTGAAGCCCTTGATAAAGAAACGATGGCGATTCACGACGAGGCCATGAAGGAAATGGCCGATATGAACCGTACTTCCCGGGCGATCAAAACATTTTTGACAACTGCCACGATGACGCCCGAACAATCGGCGGTATTTTCGGAGGCATTGATCAACATGGAAAAAGCAGAAGCGGACATGATGGCCTGGATGGCGCAGTATAAATCGCCGGAAAACAAACCTGCTGAAGAAGCCCTGGCTTATTTGAAAGACCAAAAAGCGAAAATTTCCAAAAACCGGGATGACATTCACGCTGCTTTGGAAGCGGGAAAAAAATTGTTGCCCAAGTAAGTTATTAGTTATTGGTTATTCGTGTTGATAATCAAGCATTTGTAAAGAATTTAAGTAAAACTGATTTTGCATACTTATTTAAAATGCAAGTGAAAACAAGGTTTAACCGGGCTGTTTTTTACACATTGAAATGACACACAAAAATTTTCTTTTTCTGCTCCTGATAGCGGGTTTTTCTGCCTGCGTGGGTTCTTCCAAACCCAAAACGCTACCCATTCTGGGCGAACGCGATATCTCGCCTGCCGGCGACACCATTTACAGGCGAGTGCCTGATTTTCAATTTGTTGATCAGGACAGCCAGGTCGTGAACAATGCCACTTTTGCCGGTAAAATTTACGTAGTGGATTTCTTTTTTATCCATTGCCCGACCATATGTCCGAAGGTGAAAGCCAACGGTTTGCGGTTGTATGAAAAATTCAAAAACGACGACCGGGTTTTGATGCTTTCGCATTCCATCGATGTAAAAAACGATACAGTGGCAGCCCTGAAACACCACGCACAGAAACTGGGTATCGAGACCAAAAAATGGCACCTGGTGACTGGAAATCACGACGCGATTTATGGCATTGCGGATGACTATTTTAGTGTGGCACAGGAAGATCCTAGTTCGCCGGGTGGTTTCGATCACTCCGGGCGGCTTATTCTGGTCGATCAAAACCGGCATGTCCGTTCCTTTTGCGATGGCACGGATGCCGAAGATGTTGACCGTTTTATGGAAGACGTATCGCTGCTTCTTGCTGAACAATATAAATAATGCGTTATCTTTTTTTGTTGTTGGTACTGTGTGGAATGGCTTGCGACCGGCAGCCGTATCAAAGCGGGGAGCGCCTGTACAAAGCGCATTGCGCTAACTGTCATATGGACAAGGGTGAAGGACTAGGCGCACTGATTCCACCGCTGGCCGGCGCCGACTACCTGGCTAAACACCAGGATCAACTGCCTTGCCTGATCCGGAAGGGATTAAAAGATACCATTGTTGTGAATGGCAAAATATATGCGGAGCAAATGCCGCCCAACGAAGCGCTCACAGATGTCCAGATTACCAATATTTTGAACTACATCAACAGCAGCTGGGGCAACCAACACCCGGCTTTTCAACTGGAAGCCCTGCGTGAGATGTTAAAAAAATGCCAGTAACCACCCGGAATGATATTATTTTGCCACTGGAATGCTATCTGGCGACACAAATCACCGGCAGCCATTTGCCGTTACAAGGGGTCTTCCTATTTTTGGCTTTTGCTTTTGGAACTCAACCTTTTGACTTGCCCTGTCCGTCTGCACTCAAAAGACACATAACTGCACTTGATACCATACTCAACAGATGAGAAAACTTTCCTCTTTAGTCGTTTTGATACTTTCCTGCGGCGCCCTTTTTGCACAAACTCCTTTGAATGATGACTGTTCCGGACTGATCGATCTTGGACCTGCACCGTTTTGTGAGACCACCATTTTTTCCAATGAAAATGCTACGCCTACAAATATCGGAAACGACAACAATCCAACCTGTTTCAACAGCGGCGTAGCGCAACGCGACGTTTGGTTTGCTTTTACCTGTCCCGATACTTTGTTCGATTTTCGCATCACGCTTACCGGCGTAGGCGCCAACTCGATCGCGAATCCTGAATTTGCGATTTACAGGGGTGAATGTATGTTTGACGGACTCGCAGAATTACTTTGCGCAAAAGCAGACATTGGTGAAAATGCATTGTTCCTGGACGTGGCCGGTCTGACACCCGGGCTACAGTATTTTATCCGGGTTTCGGATTATTCCGTTACCGCTACACCGAACTCCGGCGATTTTACCCTTTGTGTAACACCCATCCCGCCTACTTCCAATGTCGATGACGGCGGTTCCACACTTTGTGAAGGCATCCTGTATGACACGGGTGGCCCCGATGGTGATTACGGTCCCGATGAAGACCATACATTTGTGATTTGCCCCACACAACCTTCGGCTTGTCTCACTTTTACCCTCGATTATTTTAACCTCGAAGAGGGTACTTTTTTTGCCGGAGATTTGCTGACTTTTTATGACGGAGACGATACCAATGCGCCGATTCTGAGCCAACTGGGCGGCGACGGTTTCAACAATCCTGGCGGCGGCGGCGGCGTTTGTTTCCAGGTACAGGCGAGCAGCGGATGCCTGACCGTACAATTCCAGTCGGATGGAACAGTTCAATTGGAAGGCTGGCAAGGGCATTGGGAATGCAGCGCTCAGCCCTGTACACAACCGGAACAGCTCACGGTCAATACCACTATTACCAATACGGATATTGTAAACTCTGTGGCTACACCCGCCACAACCGTTACAGTTACTAATATCGATTGCCCCAGTGGCGCATACGGTACGTTCAATTTTGCAACGGACAACAACGACCTGGGTTTGTCCAAAGGCCTGCTGCTGACTTCCGGCGATGCCAACCTGGCGATCGGTCCCAATGATGCGCCAAATACAACCTTTGCATTTGAAGGCACAGGTGATCCTGACCTTGATTATCTTTCGGATCAATTGGGCAATGGCACACCTTCCACAGATGCCTGTATTGTTGAACTGGATGTATTCGTTGCAACGGACGAATTGAGTTTCGAATACATTTTCGGTTCAGAAGAATACCCGGAATTCGTGGATTCCGATTTCAATGACATTTTTGCATTTCTGATTTCGGGCCCCGGGATTGCAGGTGACCCGGGTCTGAGCAACAGTGCCAAAAACATCGCTGTGTTGCCTGGTTCCGGCACACCGGTACAGATCAACAGCGTGAATCAGTTGCTCAACTGGCAATACTACCGCAACAATTTCGGTAGCAGCACCCTTCAATACGACGGCCTGACCTCCGATTCCCTGGGGATCAAAAAAAGCCTGACTGCCCGTTCTCAGGTAATACCCTGTAATACGTACCACCTGAAACTGGCTGTAGCCGACCGGCAGGACTTCTCCTATGATTCCGGTGTGTTTGTTTCTGAAATCAAAGGCGCAACGCCGAACCTGGCGGTACAATTTGCCAGCGGCATTGAATATTTCATCGAAGACTGCTCCGGTAATCAGGATCAGTTGCTGATCACCCTTTCCGAACCACTGGATGAAGAATCCTCGTTTTTTGTAACGGTGGGCGGCACGGCTACTTTAGGCACGGACTACCAGTTAACCATTCCAAACCTGATCGTATTCCCGGCGGGTGTAACCGAGTTGTCTTTCCCGATTGCTCCGCTCACAGATGCGCTGGTAGAAGGAACGGAAACGGTTACCATCACTTTGTCCAACAATTTCGGTTGCGGCACGGTAGTGTACAAAACCCTGACCATCGAGATCAAAGACAATGTTGAGGTGCTGGTAAACGGCGGCGATACCTTGTTCGTTTGCGCCGGCAATACCCTGCAGTTGCAGGCGGATGGTGCGGCCAACTATTTCTGGGCGCCTCCGGGTGCTGTCAGCAATCCGTTCATCGCCAATCCGACGATCACTCCAACACAGGATATCGTGCTGGTGGTTACAGGAACCATTGCTTCCTGTGTAGATATTGACTCTGTGCTGGTGCGGATCATCGACCCGACCGTAGATGTAACCGCATTGAGCACCACATCTATTTGCCTGGGTGGCAGTGTGCCCTTGCTGGCAACGAATAATGTCAATAACCAGGGCCTTTCCTGGTCGCCTGCTGCGGGTCTGGATAATCCCGGTGCTCCAAATCCTATTGCAACACCCACTGTTACAACCACTTATACTGCAAAAATTACGATCGCCGGTTGTTTTGTGACCGATTCGGTTACTATAACAGTCGACACTTTGTTTTTCCCAGTACTGAACAACGACACCACGGTTTGCCAGAATTACCCGGTTACCTTAGCCAGTAATATGGACACCACTTCGACCATTTTTGCGTGGACGCCTGCGACAGGCCTGAGCAGTGATACCAGTTCCAGCCCGCTTGCCTTGCCTGATGTAACGACCACCTACACGCTGGTAGCCACGAGTGCCAACGGCGCCTGTTCACAAACGGAGTCCATCACAGTGACGGTTATTGCAGCCGATGTGAATATTGTCGGGGATACGTACAAAGAAATCTGTTTGGGTGAAACGGTGCCCCTGGTTGCACAATCATCTCCTCCCGGGGCGCAGGTGGTCTGGTCGCCAAGTTTTTATGTGAGCAATCCGACCGGCCCCAATACAGTAGCGACGCCCGACGAGTCGGTCACTATTTTTGCTACCTACAATATCAACAACTGTGTGGTGCGCGACTCCATTCAAATTCGGGTCGACTCACTGCCGGCTTCTGCCATTACCCGTGTGGAGGACAAAGAACTTTATTGCCCGGGCGACACCATATATTTGATTTCACCAACATACGAGCCGGCAAGTTTCCCGGACATAGAAATCAACTGGCCTGTATTCGGCGGTGAACTGACGCCCCCGGAAAACTGGAACCTGGTACTGCTGGCTACAACAACCCATACTTTTGAGCGCATTATGAACAACCGCGCCTGTGTGGACACAGCGCGGGTGGAAATACCGGTCGGTATTATTCCCACAATCATGACCTCGGCCAATCCGACAGTAGTGTGTCCGGGTGTGCAGGTACAACTGACGGCCTCCATAACGCCCCAACAGGCGCTGGAATGGGAAGAGGCGCCAACCATATCCTGCACTCAATGTCCGAATCCAACGGTTGCGCCATTGGTCACCACATCGTACGCCGTCTCCGCGCCGGATGCGGATTGTCCGGTAAATGCGAGCGTTACCGTGGTGGTACAACCTGCGCCAACCCTTGCGCTTGCCCTAAACCCGGCCATTTGCCAGGGCGGATCGGTGACGCTGAATTCCGGGCCTTCGGAGCCTGGTGTAACCTATACCTGGACCTCGGTTCCTCCGGGTTTTGTCTCCGGACAAACCAACCCGAGCGTATCACCGACCCAAAACACCACATACCATGTGTTAGCCGATGGCCTGGTGTGCG
>JADLCC010000497.1 GCA_020847425.1 Saprospiraceae bacterium | reverse complement strand
TTTTTCCGGGTATCAATTTGGTATGGATCGGTTCTATTAGTATGCTTTTTGGTTTAGGATTATCCTTTTGGAGGAGATTAGGAAAGGGATGAGGAATGAGGGATGAGGAATGACCGAGCGTGATGTCTGACATCACGCTCGGTCATTCCTCATCCCTCATTTCACCGCCCGAATAGAATACACCATCGGAATAATCCCTTCCAGCCCCTGAATACGGTAATTGCCATCTTCCCCACGCACGGTTTTATCAAAACAGTCATAGGGAGAATAATCATATTCGTTCAGAAATTCGATGCGCAGCCCGTGCCGGATGAGGCTGTTGATGATTTCAGACAGGCTGTGGTTCCATCCGTATTCTTTGTATTCGATGCTGGCGTACCGGTCGGCATAGGTACCTACCTGTTCCGTTATAATAACTTCACCGCCGCTGTAAGGATATTTCAGGAAGCCCATTTGCTCGTCCATCATCCATACAACCGGGTGAAAATCAGCAATATAAAAAGTGCCGCCCGGTTGGAGGAAATGAGCGATGACGCTGGCCCAGCGGTCGAGGTCGGGCAACCAGCCGATGGTGCCATAAGAGGTAAAAACAATATCGAACTGACCTTGCAGGTGCTCCGGCAGGTCGTACAGGTTGCAGCACACAAATTGCGCGGGAATATCCAGTTCGGCAGCCAGTTCGCGGGCCAGGTCGACGGCCTTATCCGACAAATCGCAGCCGGTAACTTCCGCGCCCAGTCGCGCCCAGGACAGTGTATCCTGGCCGAAATGGCATTGGAGGTGCAACAGTTTTTTGCCTGTTACATCTCCTACTTCGCGTAACTCGATAGGTGTGAGGCTGTTGCCTTCTTTTTTCCAGCGTTCCAACTGGTAGAATTCGCTGTTTTTGTGCACCTCCGTCCGGAGGTTCCAACCTTCGCGGTTGGCTTCAAAGTATTGATCCCAGGTCATTTTCTGTATTTTGTTGAGATAGTTGAGGGTTGAGATTGTTGAGGGTGGAAACTAAAGATTGGGTTACCACCCTCAACAATCTCAACCCTCAACAATCTCAACAATGTTAAGAAAACAGCACAAACCCCGAGATTTTCAATAAAGTTCCTCCCGGCCCGTATACCCGCCTTTGGCTTGCCAGAGTGGGTCCGTATTTTGCAGGCGTTGTTTCAAAACGGCTTCATAATTATTCAGGCGCGTGTAGTTTTCCGCGCGGACCCGAACCGTATTTCCGAATTGATAAGAAGCCAATGGCGGATATGCTCTTTCGATTTCTTCCGGCACATCAGGCAGGCGGTTGACTACAATGGCTCCGATTCTGGGTTTGGCCAGTACTTCCCATGC
Source organism: Saprospiraceae bacterium (assembly GCA_020847425.1). Lineage (GTDB taxonomy): Bacteria > Bacteroidota > Bacteroidia > Chitinophagales > Saprospiraceae > M3007. The sequence continues at coordinate 4,885 of JADLCC010000497.1, read as the reverse complement.
AATGTTCAACGGCGCGCTGGAGAAACTGCGGTTAAAAGACAGCAGATCGAAGTCGCCGATGCATTGCACCGCAACATTGCGGTTATCCGACAGGAGCGTAGGTTCGAGATCGAAAACAGGCGTGGTAAGTTGGTCGGGCAGTTTCACATAAAAATCGTCGCTGTAATAACTGTACCCGTCTGCTGCGTCGCTGGTACCGCTGACCTGTAGCCTGAAACTGGTGTACGGTTTGGGTTCCGGCATAAAATCTTCATTGGCCACAGGTTCAAAAACCTCCAGGGCACTGATCACCTGCTCGGCGCCACCGGGCGCGCGGCGCAGGTCGCCCAGCGGAACAAATTGCAGGGTGGCAGTATCTACCACACCGTCTACTTTATACTTCCAGGGGCCAGTAAAGGGCAGGACTATTTTGCTGGGGTGCGCCAGGCTCTGGGTCATTAAATTGACATCTACATCATTCAGATTCAAGGAGTTGCCCGTAATATTGTCGAAATAAAGGTAGCGCCAGAACATTTCGCTGTTGACCAGCACACGAAACCAGATCCTGCCGGTATGTTCCACCTGGTATTGGCCATAATAATTATTGCTGCTGTGTGGCCGGGCGAAAGTCAGTCCATCCGCCACGATAATAGAATCAAACGAGTTGACGCCGACCAGGCTAAAACTCAAATCCGTGGTTTGTTTGTACGCAAGATTACGGAGGTTAATCGTTTCGCCATGCGCTAGAAGGGTGTAGGTGGTCAGGGTAATCGTGGTGTCGCGCAAACCGGATCCCGGCGCCTCGAATGGAAAAAACCGCGCAATAGTGCAGTCGAAAAGATCACTGTTTTTACTTTGAGGCACCTCTATCTGGGCGGTATCGTTGCCGGGAATCCAGCGGAATGCCTTGATGATACCTTCTTCATCGCTGAGCCAGACGGCATAACGCCCCTGTAATTCATTCAATTCATTGTTGATGACCACTTTGTATAAAGGGTCAGGATTGAGTGGTGGATTCGGGTTCTCCTTGTTACATGCGCTGATAACCCCGATAATAACGAGTAAGTAGAAAATGTGAATCTTCATGGGAATCGGTTGGATAAGATTATTTGATGATGGAATGGTTTGATGGTTTGATAGTTTGATAGCAGATTTTCAGGGCCAAAATTAATAGAAAAGCAAGGTTTGGTAGACGATATAGCAAATTTTAAGCCCATTTTATATACCAAGGAACACGGTTTTTTTACCACATGAGGCACATAGGTTTACCACATAGTTCACATAGATGGAAGAATGTTTCTCTAAGTACCGGATTAAAATTAGTTTGGGTTATTTTCATACAAATGCTTGATTATCAAGCCGGATAACTGATAACTAATAACGGATAACTATTTATGTGAACTATGTGGTAAGAAATCCGTGTCTCATCCGTCAAATCCGTGTTCCTCTAAAACCCATCTTCCCGAACCGCACCCTCCACTTCCATAATCAGATCAGCGCCAAATGCCATAGCAGGCGTCTGAAAACCTGTGGGCGCATTACCGGCCAATACTTTTTGTACGATAAGCAGGCTGGTGATGGCGGTCAGGGTATAACCTTCCGGAATGGTGAGCCGGACGGACTGTTTTGCACCCGATGCATTGCGGGCTTCCCCCCAAACGATACTTTTGGCCTTTTGCCGCCTCGATGCGGAAGGGCCTGCCGGCCGGGTGTTGATGCGCCTGCGCAGCCGGTTCTTCATAAATTCGGTGCGCAGCAACCAGTTGAACAGAAACTGAAAACGCAGCATCCGATGGGATTGCGGATTGGCTTGCGTAAAAGTGATAACATTGGGAATCCCGGTGCTGTACCAGGCGGTCGACACATCGCCCCAGGGGATCGACATGGTGAAAATATTCCGGTCGCCGGTGGGAAGATTCCAGCTGTGTTTACCCAGCGGAACGGAAACGATACGGCCATTCTGTCGTTCGGCGCCGGGTTGCCCCAGCCCTTCCGCCATGGTCAGCGCAGTACCGTGGGAAAGTCCGCCGCCGATGGACGCAAATGCCAGCCGCAGGTGTATGGCATCAGGCAGTTTGTTTTTCAGATATAAAGCCGCACAATCGGTCGGCACCACATCGAATCCCACCCCGCTCATCAGCAGGATACCTGCTTCCCGCGCTGCGGTGTCATAGCCGTGTGCCATTTCAAAAATGCCGATTTCACCTGTGATGTCCAGGTAATGCACACGATTGCGCAGACAAGCCTCCATCATGGGCCGGGCGGTATGGATAAAAGGTCCGGCAGTGTGGAGCACTACGGAAATCCCTTCCAGTCCTTTATCCACTGCCGCAGGATCATTCAGGTCGAAAACCCGGTAGTCGAGACCATGCTGTTCGGCCAGGGTTCTGATTTTTTCTTCATTTCGCCCTGCCAAAACGGGTTTTAACCCTAGTTGAGCGGACATTTCTGTGATCAATTGGCCGGTGTAACCGTTGGCGCCGTAGAGGAGGAAAGACATATCGTGAATCGTGAGTGGTGAGTCGTGAGTGGTGGTAACGATGGGCATTTGGGGGCAGTGCCGCTTAGAAGTCGAAATATCGGCAAATTGATCAATTAGGGTATGAAAAAAGAACAGTTTGCATTAGATACACTATAACATTCTTGAATTCGCTCAAATTTATGATTTGCTTGCCGGATATTGCCCCAAGAATTAAAAAATAACCCTTGAGTAACAACCACTCACAACTCACAACTCACGATTCACGAAAAATGACTTCTATCGCAGTTTTTTGCGGCGCCAACAAGGGCGCCTTTCCCTGGTTTGAAGAAGCCGCCTTCGAACTGGGCAAAACCCTGGCTCAGCGCAACATACGGGTACTTTTTGGCGGCGGCAGTGTGGGCCTTATGGGTGTGCTGGCCGATGCGGTACTGGCGCACCAGGGGCCGATAACCGGTGTGATCACCCACCAACTCGACGGACTTGAACTGGGGCATCCCGGTATAAAAGAAATGATAAAAGTGGAAAGTATGTCCGAGCGACGGGTGCTGCTCCTGAACAATACCGACGGGGTGATCACCATGCCGGGCGGCTACGGATCCATGGATGAACACTTTGAAGCGCTGACACTGGCCCAATTGCACCAGTACCGCAAACCGATCGGTTTGCTCAATGTTCGGGGCTATTACGATCCCTTGCTCGAGATGATGGACGCTATGGTGCACAACGGATTCCTCAAAGCCAACAACAGACAGCTCTGTATCGATGCCCCTACCGTGCCGGAATTGCTGGACAAAATGATCACTTATGAGTACAATGCCCTGCCGAAGTGGCACTGATCGTTACCGGGGGGTTAAAGTTCTTTTAAATAGCGCCCTTTGGAAGTGACGATCATTGCTTTTTCAGTTCTAGCAATGGTACTTTTGTTCAAAGAAATCAGACACCGAACTGTAGAGAAGACTATGTATAAATTTCTCATTGCATTTTTAATCATCCTCACGGCTGCCATGCTGCATGCCCAAACGACTCCGCGGTCACCGCGCTCCGGCGCCACGCAGTCTGCCAATGCCGGCAAAACAACGCTGGCTCCGGCGCAGCCCAGCCCCGCGAAGCAGACGTCAGGCAGCAGCCGTGATGCGAAAACACAAAAACAGACCGAGCGCCCTGCCGCTCCGGCTACCAATACCACACGTACGGAAACAAGCGAACGCAGCGGAACAACAGATGCCGTTGGTGCAACGGCCAAAGGTTCCTATAAACCCGGCTCCACTTCTACAAAGACTACTACCCCGAAACGTACAGGTACCCGCCCCGCATATACGTCGCCATCAAAAACCAGCAGCAATGCGCCCCGTACTTCAACAGTTAATACAAAAAAGGCAAAGGCGAAACCGGAAGAACGGGTCACCATAAACTGGCTGACCCTGGAACAGGCCATCGAAAAAAGTAAAACCGAGAAGCGCAAAATTTTTGTAGACGTGTATACTTCCTGGTGCGGCTGGTGCAAACACATGGACTCCACTACTTTTGTGAACGGCGCCGTAGCCAAATACCTCAACGAACACTATTACCCGGTAAAGTTCAATGCCGAACAACAGGGCGATATTGTTTTTAAGGATAAAACATACCATTTCAAAAAAAGCGGCACCCGGGGCCACCACGAACTGGCCGCCGAATGGCTGAACAACAGGCTCACATTCCCAACCATCGTATTCCTGGATGAAAACATGAACCTTATCCAGCCGCTTGCAGGGTACCAGGATGCGTTCAAAATGGAGGCGATTATCAATTATTTCGCGACCGACAGCCATAAAAAAACCCCCTGGGAGGCTTACGAGAAAAAATTTGTGCCGCAACAGTAGGGTGGACATGCCCGTCGTAGAGATAATGGCAACGCGGATGACACGGATGACGCGGATTTACGCGGATTTTTCCCGATGTAGAGTTGACGCTGATTTAATGGCTTTTTATAAATTCTCTTTTTTGTGAGAGAACAGGTCAACTCTAAAACGGGAGAATCCGCGTAAATACGCGTCATCCGTGTCATCCGCGTTGCCATTAACCCTACGAGGGGCATCTTAGTATTCCCACATAAATTCGCGATGCCAGTGCCTCAAAAGGTTGATATTTGCACTCGAATAACAAGCAATGCTTGATTATCAACACCGATAACCGATAACCAATAACTATTTACTTTGAATACATACGGTACACTTTTTCGGGTCACTACATTTGGCGAATCACACGGCATGGCCATCGGCTGTATTGTCGACGGCTGCCCGGCAGGACTGGCATTCGACCTCGATTTTATACAACATGAACTGGACCGCCGCCGCCCGGGGCAAAGCGCCATCGTGACCCAACGCAAGGAAAGTGATACGGTGCAGGTGCTGAGCGGTGTTTTTGAGGGATTTACAACCGGAACGC
>JADLCC010000496.1 GCA_020847425.1 Saprospiraceae bacterium | reverse complement strand
TCGGGCTTTTATTCAGAGTTGGGCGGAGGAAGTGCGGGGGTTTCATTTGAAGCGTGCGTCGTGAATCGTGAGTCGTGAATCGGGAGTCGTGAGTGGCATCCTGTTAGACGATTGTTGAGAACGTACTTCTAACAGGATGCCACTCACGTCTCACGATTCACGACTCACGATTCAAATGGAACGCCCTTACTTCCTCCGCCCAACTCTGAATAAAAGCCCGAATAGGATCTTTGAGTAATTCTTCCGGGTGTTCCGTATTAATATGTACGATCATCCAGTCGTGTGTGGCGGGATCGAGCATGCCTTCGCCCCGAATTTTTTCATCTTTCATGATAAACAAAGGCAAGCCCGCCTGATAAGCCATGGCGGCTTCAATTTGCGACCAGGGGGTGGCATATAGTTCGTCGGATATGGTTTTTTCCTGTTCGCTGCCCCGTTTATAAATTCCTTTTACGGCAAAAAAGCGCTCCATGGCCAAAACGAGGCACCCGGAAACTTCATTCATGCTTTTTTGAATGGGGAGCAAGGGTTTTTTCACCGACCAGAATGTGCTGCCTAGTGTTTGCGCTTCGATATGGTATTTCGCCAATTGTTTTTTTAGGGTGTCGAGGTAGTGCTGTTGAATTTCGTTGTGCGGCGTTCCTACGCTGAGGTATATTTTTATGGGCTCGTTTGGATCGTCCTGTTCTACCTTTTTTGTCGGGGATTCCGCTCCGAGTTTGGGTTTTTCATCGCCGGGCATTTCCTTGATCAATTCGAGCAGGGCCTTGCGAATCAGGTTTTTTTCGCTGAGTGCGCCCTCGTCTTTACTGGTTCCCCCTAGAAATTCCTGCTGCCAGTCGTAAAAACGGCCGGACAGGTTAATCAGTTTCTCCCGAAAATTTCCGGGGTAGTTTTCCGTTACTTCCATCAGCCAGTCAATGGCCTCCCGAAGTTCACCTTTGGCAAGATATTTTTCAGCATTGCGTTGAATTTCTGGCGTTGTCATAATAGTTCGTTTTTCAGCTCTAAAAGTAGGCCGAACTTCATAGGTTTGCATCTTCTGAGGCACTAAAGATTTTCTCGTTTCTTTACAATTCCTGTTAAGTATATCAAGCAGAACAGTTTAGACTTCATTCTATGCAAATGCTTGATTATCAACACTGATAACCAACAACTGACAACCGATAACTACTTATGACAAAGTATTTTAAAAATCCGATTTCGGTACTCGTACTTTTCTGCTGGGTAACTACTTTATCTGCCCAAAAGTATATTCCATTTCCATACATTTATGATAAAGAAGCCATTGGCGATAGCGCCATGGTGGTCACCGCGCATCCATTGGCAACAAAAGTGGGTGTCGAAATTCTGCAGGCTGGCGGTAATGCGATCGATGCGGCAGTTGCTGTACAATTTGCCCTTGCAGTAGTTTATCCACAGGCCGGCAATATCGGTGGCGGCGGGTTTTTACTGTATCGAAACAGCAACGGCCAGGTGGAAGCGCTGGATTACCGGGAAAAAGCACCGGCTGCCGCTACTGAAAAAATGTACCTGGACTCTTTGGGTGAAGTAATACCGGATAAAAGTCGTTTGGGTGTGCTGGCCGCAGGCGTACCGGGCACGGTGGATGGCATGTGGGAAGTACACCGGAAGTACGGCCGTTTGCCCTGGAAAAACCTGCTGGCGCCGGCCATTGAATTGGCTGACAAAGGTTTCCAACTGACGGATAACGAGGCCAAACACCTCAACGAAGAGCGACATGTTTTTTTGCGCAACAGCACGATGATCCCGGCTTTTGTCAACCAGCATGAATGGGAATTCCGCGACTGGCTCATTCAAAAAGACCTGGCAACGACTTTAAGAACGATTGCGGAAAAAGGCCGCGACGGCTTTTATACGGGTGGTATTGCAGCCCTCATCGTTCATACCATGACCAAAAAAAAGGGCCTGATCACAACCGAAGACCTGGAAAACTACCACAGTGTGTGGCGTAAACCGCTGGAATTCGACCACAAAGACCTGCATATCATTACCATGCCGCCACCCAGCAGCGGTGGTATTCTGTTGCAGCAACTGCTGGGGATGGTTGGTCCGTATAAATTGAAATCACTCGGTTTTCATACGCCCGAATCCATTCACCTGATGGTCGAAGCAGAACGCCGCGCGTACGCCGACCGGGCGGAACACATGGGCGACCCGGATTTCTGGAACGTTCCGCTCGATCAAATCACCTCCCCGGAATACCTGAAAGGCCGGATGAAAAACTTCGATAAAAAAATGGCGACGCCCAGCAGCGCCATCAGTTGGGGGGAACGAAAAGAAAGTGAAGAAACCACCCATTATTCCATTGTGGATGTGGAAGGCAATGCCGTTTCCGTTACAACAACCCTCAACGATAGTTACGGTAGTCGGGCAGTTGTAGCCGGCGCCGGTTTTATTCTGAACAATGAAATGGACGATTTCAGCGCAAAACCCGGCACACCCAATTTGTATGGCGCTATCGGTGGCAAAGCCAACGCCATTGTGGGCAACAAACGCCCACTGAGCAGCATGACACCGACCATCGTTACCAAAAAGAACAAGGTATGGATGGTATTGGGTTCACCGGGCGGGACCACTATTCCGACCAGCGTGTTCCAGGTGATTGTAAATGTATCGGAGTTCGGCATGTCTTTACCGGAGGCCTTGAAAGCAGGGCGTTTCCACCACCAATGGCTGCCTGATCAAATTTCCATTGAAGAAAACAGCCTGTCGCAGGACGTGATTTCGACACTCAAAAATATGGGTCATACGGTCATTCCCCGACAGCCCATCGGCAGAGTAGAGGCGATTATGCGTTTGCCGAACGGTACCTGGCAGGGCGCGGCGGACCACCGGGGCGATGATGCCGCCAGGGGATTCTGAGATTGAGATGAATGGGATACTAATTTTGCCCGCCGTAGAGCAATTAGAACACGGATTTTACGGATGGGACACGGATTTTTCCGATTAAACGTACACAATTATTATTGTATGCTCTACAGCGGGGAAAATCCGTGTCTCATCCGTAAAATCCGTGTTCTAATTGCACTACTGCGTATAAAATCTGTGTTCTGTTTTCCCTTCAATTGGGTACTTCATTTTTCCAATAAACAATAAATCATATGTTCTCCATCGACGCCGATATCAACAAAGCCGCCACACTTCCCGGCCAGTTTTACAACAATCCGGAGCACTTTGAGGCATGCAGGGAGTCGGTTTTTGCCCGTTCCTGGCAAATGATCATTGGCGCGGAGGATATTGTGCGCGTGCCCCATGATGCCATGCCGTTCCAGTTTATGGACAATTTTATTGAAGAGCCGCTGCTACTGTTGCGCGATGCGCAGCAAACACTGCGGTGCATGTCCAATGTGTGTACCCACCGCGGTAAAATACTGGTGGAGCACCCCTGCAAACTCGAACGCGGCATCATTTGCGGTTACCACGGGCGGCGTTTCCACCAGGATGGCACCTTCGCTGCCATGCCGGAAACGCAGGGGATGGAAAATTTTCCCTGTGCCGATGACAACCTCGTTCAACTTCCAGTGCACCAGTGGCGGCAATTTGCGTTTACCTCCCTGGATCCGGCTTTCCCTTTTCAGGACTGGGTAGCAGACATGGAACGCAAAATCGGTTTCCTGCCGGTCGAACAGTTTCGCCTGAACCAGGCGCGTTCGCGGGATTACCTGGTGCGGGCCAACTGGGCGCTGTACTGCGACAATTACCTCGAAGGTTTTCATATCCCGTTTGTACACAAGGACCTGGCTGCCACCCTCGACTGGGGCGCTTACCGCACCGAACTAGGCAAATGGAGCAATGTACAGGTGGGTGTGGCAAAAGGCGCCGAAGAAGTATTCGATTTGCCGAAGGAGCATGAGGACTACGGACAGGCTATCGCAGGTTATTATTTCTGGTTGTACCCAAATATCATGTTCAATTTTTATCCCTGGGGTTTGTCGCTCAATATTGTGCGGCCCCTGCAAGCCAATCTGACAAAAGTCAGTTTCAGGGCATACGTGTGGAAAGAAGAAAGACTCGGCAAAGGCGCCGGCGCCGATATCGACCTGGTAGAACGCGAAGACGAAGCGGTGGTGGAACAGGTTCAAATCGGTACCCGTTCCCGTTTTTACAAACACGGGCGTTTTTCACCGGGCCAGGAAAAAGGGGTGCATCATTTTCACCGCTTGCTGGCTGCGTCGCTTTAAGGCGTGTTTGGTGTATGGTGTTTCGTGTTTGGGGTTCTTCGCTTTTGGTCAGCCCCCGACCCCTAAAGGGGAGTACATCGAGACTGAAGAATAAATTTCATCTTAAAGTTCCGATCATCCACCTATTTCGATGTACTCCCCTTTAGGGGTCGGGGGCTGACCAAAAGCAATGCACCCGAAACACGAAACACCACACACGAAACACCACACACGAAACACCAAAAAATAAATATCTTTGCCGCCATGCAAATTGGTAAAACGCTCCTGACCCGCGAACGCTTCGCTCTCACCATCGAGCGGCTTTGTCACCAGTTGCTGGAAGACTGGGGTGACTTCTCCAATGCCTGTATCATCGGCATTCAGCCCCGCGGCATTTTGCTGGCCGATCGCATTTACCACAGGCTACAGGAACTCACCGGAAACAAGTCCATCGACTACGGCAAACTCGATATTACGTTTTACCGCGACGATTTCAGGCTGCCTGATCATGATGGACCGCTGTCGCCCCATCCTAACGACATCAATTTTATTGTTGCCAATAAAAAAGTGCTGCTGGTCGACGACGTACTGTACACCGGCCGCACGATTTCCGCAGCACTGGCGGCCCTGCAGCATTACGGGCGACCGGATGCGGTGGAATTGCTGGTGTTGGTCGACCGGCGTTTTAACCGGCATTTGCCCATACAACCTGATTATTTTGGAATTGCAGTAGACGCCCTCGATGAGGCTTATGTAAAAGTACGCTGGCAGGAAACCCACGGCGAGGATGAGATTTTATTATTCGATAAAAAACCCTGATGGCAAAAGGACTCAGTACACGGCACCTGATCGGTATCAAAAACATCACCGAAGACGACATCCGCTTGATCTTCGAAACGGCCGATAATTTTAAGGAAGTCATCAATCGTCCGATCAAAAAAGTACCCAGCCTCCGGGATATTACCGTCGCCAATCTTTTTTTTGAAAGCAGTACCCGCACCCGCGTGTCTTTCGAACTGGCCGAGCGCCGGCTCAGCGCCGATATTGTCAATTTTACGGCCTCCTCATCCAGTGTAAGCAAAGGAGAAACCCTCCTGGACACGGTGAATAACATCCTTTCCATGAAGGTGGATATGGTGGTGATGCGCCACCCCGCGCCCGGCGCCTGCGTTTACCTCGCTTCGCGCATTCCAGCCAATATCATCAACGCCGGAGACGGCACACACGAGCACCCGACACAAGCTTTGCTCGACGCGTTTTCCATTCGCGAAAAACTGGGCGATGTCACAGGCAAAAAAATTGCCATTATCGGCGACATCCTGCACAGCAGGGTAGCACTGAGCAATGTATTTTGTTTGTTGAAACTGGGCGCTAAAGTGCGCGTTTGTGGACCGCCCACCCTGATCCCGAAACACTATGCTGAATTGGGCGTGGAAATTTCGCACGATGTGCAGGATACCCTCCGCTGGTGCGACGTAGCCAATGTGTTGCGCATTCAGTTGGAACGACAGGATATCAAATACTTTCCTAGTCTGCGCGAATACCACCAGTATTTTGGTATCAACCGGCAAATGCTGGAATCACTCGACCGCGAAATCGTCATCATGCACCCCGGCCCGATCAATCGCGGCGTGGAAATCACCTCGGATGTGGCGGATAGCCCGCACAGCATTATTCTGCAACAGGTGGAAAACGGCGTAGCGGTCCGGATGGCGGTGTTGTATTTGCTGGCAGCGCAAGCGTGAATCGTGAGTCGTGAATCGTGATTGGCGCTTCGCCCAAGGCTTCTTGTAAGGTTTAGGCGAAACGCCACTCACAACTCACTATTCACGACCCACGTTTACTCATTGTTTGACTACGAATACTCGTAAAAACCTATATTCTGCTAAGTTGGGCCGGTGATAAAAATAGGTCAATTGTATATTTGAAACATATCTACACTAAACAAATCCTAATACTCACCTTCAATTTTCCTCAAAATGAAATATATTACTTCCACATCATTTAGCCAGTTCTCATTTATCTTGATTTTTTTATTTCTGCAGATAACCGCTTGCAATCCATCTGATGAACCTGAAGAATTTCCCCAATTGTATAAATACCAACAACTGGATTTTGAAACATCCAAATATTATGTGCTAACCAGTAATTCATACAATGAAATCAACGCAGGAGGTTCGTATATTTCATATGATGAAATTCTGGAAGAGGAGCTTGATATTTTTAGTTGGGAATTTGAAATCGAGCAGATCGAATTGCTGGATGAAAACAGCCTTCGCGTCTATTTCTTCGACTACCTTAATATCACACCGGCTGATACTATTGTGAACTACTCCCGCGAAGGCGATAAGATCGTTTTAGATCCGCAATTGGGTGGTAATTTCGTTTTTTATAAAGATTCCGGTGCAAACGCAACGCGTGTAGCGTTAAAAATCTTGCAGCATTCTAAAAAAATCAACCCCAACTTTACGGACTATTCTCCGATAGATATTGCTGTAAATGAATCTGAAGATATTCCCACAATCATCTCCCAGCGACGCGCTCAATACAATTTACAAGCAGGCGATACTATTGCCCTCAATTTTTCGAGTTATTTGTATCCAAAACAGTAAAAGGCAATGATGCTTGTGCCGCATCAGGTTTCCCACCAACCAATTCCGCCCTTTTCCCACCAACCCCAAGCGCAGCGCCGCCGCAGTGTCTCCGACCTGCGGCAAACGAAATCATCCTGAATTATACTAAAAATCATACTGGAAAGTTCTGCAAATGTTGCGGTGTGAGTACCTGAGAAATAGCCTGCTGTACGTTTGCCGCAGGTCGGAGACACTGCGGCGGCGCTGCGCTTGGGCGAGGTGAGAGAGTGGGGAAGACCTGATATGGCGAAAGCGTGAATAGTGAATCGTGAGTGGCGCTTCGCCCAAGGCTTCTATGTTAGATTTGGGCGAAGTACCACTCACAACTCACTATTCACAACTCACAATAGTGCCTACTCAAACGAAATCCCGATTTCCTTTTCATACGCCGTTTGCAGCCATCCGTGGTGCAATTTTTGAAAAGCCCATTGTAAAGCGGGTAGGGGAGCGATCTGGTTGAGTCCCCAGTCGTACAAACGCCAGGGTTGGTAGCGCATAAGTTGTTGATATACATTGATTTCACCTTCCAGGCGGCGGTACACTTCCCGGTCGTAGTTTTTAAAAACGCCTGCATCGAATTGTTTGGCTGTCAATGCTTTCTGCGCAAAATGGGCGGCGATATAACCGGAAATCATTCCCGTGCCGATGCCTTCGCCGCTGGTGGGGCAAACGAGTGAAGCGGCGTCTCCGACCAGTAAATAACCGTCCCCGAAATTGCGTCTTCTGCGCGAAGCCAGCGGAATGCCCCATCCGATGGGCTCCTCCAGCGGCTCGGCATCCAGGAAACGCGGCGCCATGTAGCGGTCTTTCGCAATGATTTTTTTGAACAGGTCCTTCAGGTTGTATTTGTACTTGGCGATCAGTTCGCTCACCATGCCGTAACCGACATTGGCTTCCCCATTGGGCAAAGGAAAAATATAGAAATAAGAGAGCGGCAATCCTTTGGGCAGGTACACTTCAATCAGGTTTTTCGGGTGCATACCGCTTACGCCGCGCCAGTACTGCCGCAAAGTGCCCGCATAATGCCTGCGTTCGATACTGCGCTCTCCGATGCTGCGCAACACCACGGAGTGGTCGCCATCGGCGCCGATCAATAATGGCGTGCTGATTTCCAGTTCCTCTCCATTGGATTTTCTGGCCTGCACTTTCCAGGTTTGGCCGTCCCGTACTATTTTTTCCACTTTTGTCTCCGGCAGGAAACGGGCAAAACGGGTGTCGATTTTTTTTACGAGAAACTGATCAAAATGTAGTCGTTTTGCGGTCCAGAGCACCGATTGTAACGGTTTTCCCGGCGCAGGTTCAGGTTGAATAAAATCCGTTACACGGCCGTTGGGTGTAATAATTCTGGCGCCCCAGGATTGCAGAAAAGCCTGGTTGTCAAATACTTCTGAGGCTGTGATATTGGGGTCGAGGTGTTGTAGTACCCGGAAAACTTTCAGGTCGAGCCCGTCGCCGCAGATTTTATCCCGTGGGAATGCCGCCGCGTCGACGATCGTATGCGGGATGCCCATTTTGGCTAAAAAAAGCGAGGT
>JADLCC010000495.1 GCA_020847425.1 Saprospiraceae bacterium | reverse complement strand
CACTCAAACTTTCGTCCATGAAAAAACTACTTGCTCTTCTGCCTTTCTGCTTGCTGCTCAGCCTGTTGTCCGCCCAGACCTGCGACATGGAAACCATTATCCAGCAGGAAAAATCCGCTTTTGTGCGCCGACAACTCCAGGAACGCACTGGGCAAAGTAGCGCGGTGAACCGCAGTGACCTGCGCTACAGCCGTTACCGCTGGCAGGTAGATCCGGAAATACATTATATCCGGGGGGAAGTCATGACGGTGTTTGAACCGGCAGAAAACATCAACAGCCTGGACTTCGACTTTTCCGCAGCCCTGACGATGGATAGTATCCTGTACCATGGGCAGGCGCTGGGTTTTACACAGGGTTCGGGCGACATCCTGACTGTGAACTTTCCGGCAGCTTTGCCGGCTTTTTTGCCCGACTCGATAACGTTTTTCTACCAGGGGGCGCCGATTTCTGCGGGCTTCGGGTCTTTTGCAACCGAAGTACATGGAAATGACAACACACCGGCACTCTGGACACTTTCGGAGCCATACGGTGCAAAAGATTGGTATCCCTGTAAAATCGCGCTCGACGACAAACTCGATTCCATAGACATTTTTATCACCGCGCCGGAAGCCTATCGCGCGGCTAGCAACGGACTACTGGTGTCGGAAACCGCGCTGAACGGGCGAAAAACAGCGCATTGGAAGCATACTTATCCGATTTCCACCTACCTGATTTGTATGGACGTGACAGATTATGTGACTTTTGAAAACCTGGTGCCAGCAGGTGAGGACACTATTCTTGTACTCAATTATGCATACCCGGAAGACCTCGCTGCGGCGCAGTTCGGCACTTCGTTTATCGTGCAGCAAATGCAGTTGTTCAATGACTTGTTCGGCGTTTATCCGTTCAAAAACGAAAAATACGGGCATGCCCAGTTTGGCTGGGGTGGCGGAATGGAGCACCAGACCATGACGTTTGTCACGAACTACAACTACGAATTGCTGGCGCATGAACTGGCGCACCACTGGTTTGGCGACAAGGTTACCTGCGGTTCCTGGGAGGATATCTGGCTCAATGAAGGTTTTGCGACCTACCTGAGCGGCCTGTGTTACGAGTTTCTGGCGCCGCAGTACTGGCAGAATTTCAAAAAAGGGCGCATCGACAACATTACCAGCGCCCCCGGCGGCTCTGTTCTGGTGAATGATACCACCGATATCGGCCGCATTTTCAGCGGTCGCCTGAGCTATGCCAAAGGCGCCATGGTGCTGAATTCCCTGCGCTGGGTATGCGGCGACAGCGCTTTTTTTGCCGGCGTACGCAATTACCTGAATGCGCCGGGTATCGCCTTCGGTTATGCCCGTACGGAAGATCTGCGTTTCTACATGGAACAAGCCTCCGGAAAAGACCTGGCCGGTTTTTTTGAAGACTGGATTGTTGGAGAAGGTTTTCCTTCTTTTCATTTGACCTGGGCACAGGATACTTTCCAGCACCTGACCGTTACTTTGAGTCAGCAGCAGTCACACCCTTCCGTTTCATTTTTCGAATTGCCGGTACCCGTTCGTTTTTCCAATGGGCAACAGGATACTATCCTGGTTATGCAGCACCTCGGCAACGGACAAACCTTTGGTTTCGACCTGGATTTTGCGGTTTCGGAAGTGGCCATCGACCCCGATTTGTGGCTGATTTCCAATTTCAACACCGTACAACAGGTGAGCGGCATCAAGGAGGAAGTTTTGCCCGGCGTACAAATGCTGCTGATGCCCAATCCTGCCCGCGTGTACTTTGATGTGGTGCTGGAATTGGCTCGGCCGGAACAGATCCGGGCAACGCTGTTCGATGTTTCCGGGAAATTAATGCAGGAGAAAAACCTGTCGCTGGCTGCGGGCACACAAATGTTGCCTTTTGAAGTGGAGGATTACCCGGCCGGGACGTACACCCTTACGCTGAAAACGGGCAAAGGGCAAGTGTCGAGGCCGGTTGTGGTAGTAAAAGGTTGAGGGGTGGAGATGTTGAGGGGTTGAGTTTGTTGAGGCACATCTACTGTAATCACCAAAATCAAAATCTAACTATGCAAAGTATACTCAAAAAGTTGCCGGTACATTCCGGTAACACTGCTATAAGTATGGCAGTACTCTTTGTATTATTGTTGTCATCCTGCAAAAAAGACGATACGGATGACGCGCAGCAATACAAGGTTTTTTTGCCGTCCAATTTCCCTGCTCCAACCTATGATCTCACACAAAATCCGGTGACCAAAGCCGGTTTTGAACTGGGCCGGAAGTTGTTTTACGACCCCATTTTAAGCCGCGACAGCACGATTGCCTGCGGCGATTGCCATATCTCATTTTCTGCCTTTATTCACCCGGACCACACCACCAGCCACGGTATCGACGGTTTATTCGGCCGGCGAAATGCCTTGCCGGTGCAAAACCTGATCTGGCAAAGCAGTTATTTCTGGGATGGCGGCGTGGGGCAAATGGATCTTATTCCGCTCAATGCCATCACCAATGCTGTGGAAATGGATGAAGACCCGGTACGCGTTGTAGCGAAGTTGAACCGGCACCCGCAATATCCGGCTTTGTTTAAAGCGGCGTTTGCCGGGCAGGATACCGTTTCGGGTACAAAAATGTTGCAGGCGCTTTCTCAATTTATGGCGATGCTTGTCAGTGCCAACAGCCGTTACGACCACTACGTCAGGCATGAGCCCGATGGCATCCTGAGCGCGCTGGAAATCAATGGATTGGATGTGTTTCAGCAAAAATGTGCCAGTTGTCATGCCACGGATTTGTTTACCGACATGCGCTACCGGAATAATGGGATCCTCAGCGATTTCACCCTGGATCAGGGCCGGCACGAGGTGAGCACCCTGCCGGAAGACATCGGCAAGTTTCGGGTGCCCAGTCTGCGCAATGTAGCGATCACCGGACCGTACATGCACAACGGCAAGATTAAAACCCTGGAATCGGTGCTGGAACATTATGCCTCGGGTGTGAAAGATTCACCGACACTCGATCCTTTGCTGAAACAGAACGGACAATTGGGTATTCCGCTCACCACGGAGGAAAAGCAAGCCTTGCTGGTATTTCTGCAAACACTTACCGATCAGACGTTCATTCAGGATGAGCGATTCAGGCAGTGAAATATTTCGACACAAAAAGTGCCACCCTGTAGCGGGCGTGGCACTTTTTTTTGACCTTTGCAGCATAAAATTGTTTCCTTTTCAAAGCGATCCAATTCCAGACCTTCTATGAGCAAACTAAAGTACCAGCGCATCATGCTGAAACTATCGGGTGAAAGCCTGATGGGCCAACAAAGATTTGGCATCACAGCAGAAATGCTGCAACATTATGCCCAGCAAATCAAAGAGTTACGCGAAATGGGCGCCGAAATTGCAGTCGTCATCGGCGGTGGCAATATCTTCCGCGGCCTGCAGTCGGAAAGTTCCGGTATCGATGGCGTAACCGGCGACTACATGGGTATGCTGGCCACCGTGATCAACGGCCTCGCCCTGCAAAGCGCCCTCGAAGGCATCGGCGTACAAACCCGGCTGATGACGGCACTCAAAATGGAAAGTGTCGCGGAGCCCTACATCCGCCGCCGCGCCATCCGCCACCTCGAAAAAGGCCGCGTCGTGATCTGCGCTGCCGGCACCGGCAATCCTTTCTTTACCACAGACAGCGCCGCTGCGCTGCGCGCCAATGAAATCAAGGCCGATGTGATCCTGAAAGGTACCCGTGTAGACGGAATTTACTCCGCCGACCCGGAAAAAGACCCGATGGCGGTCAAATTTGACAAACTGACCTTCGCCCGGGTCATCAGTCTTGGTCTCGAAGTGATGGATATGACTGCCTTCACACTTTGCGCGGAAAACAACATGCCCATTATTGTGTTCGACATCAACCAACCTGAAAACCTGCGCGGCATCGTGCTGGGGGAAAATGTTGGAACGCTGGTGGAAGGGTGAGTGAAAATGTTGAGGTTGTTGAGGGTTGAGATTGTTGAGGCATTTTCTCAAGCCCCTCAACAATCTCAACCCTCAACAATCTCAACTGAAAAAACAATGCTTAACATCATTTCCTACAACGTCAATGGCATCCGTTCGGCGATTTCCAAAGGTTTTTGGGAGTGGCTGGGGGAAGAACAACCCGATATTATTTGCCTCCAGGAAACCAAAGCGCTGCCCTCGGATGTGCCAGTACTCGAACTGGAAGCCCTGGGATACCGGCATTGCTGGTATTCGGCCGAGAAAAAAGGCTATAGCGGGGTGGCAACTTTTTCAAAAATCGCACCCGACGCAGTCATCACCGGATGCGGTATTGCCGAATACGACCGGGAAGGCCGCATCCTGCGAACCGATTTCGGCGACTGGACTTTGCTGAATTGTTATTTCCCTTCGGGCACAACAGGAGATATTCGCCAGGGATTTAAAATGAAATTTCTCGATGATTTTGAGGCATATGTGGAGGATTTGAAAAAAGACCGTCCGCAGTTGATTATTGTAGGCGACTACAATATCGCCCACCGGGAAATCGACATCCACGACCCGAAAGGCAATAAAAACAGCAGCGGATTCCTGCCCGAAGAACGGGCCTGGCTGACCCGCTGGTTTGAAAACGGCTTTACCGATGCTTTCCGTTTTTGCCATCCCGACACAGTAGAATACAGTTGGTGGAGTTTCCGGGCAGGATCGAGGGGCAATAACAAAGGCTGGCGCATCGACTACCAGTCCGTCACGAATAATTTATCAGAAAAAATCATCAGCGCAGGCCAACTGAACGATGTGGTGCATTCCGACCATTGTCCGGTAAAAATGGTCATCGACCTGTAGGTTAGTTATTGGTTATTAGTTATTAGTGGTTTTTCAGGCTAAAAATGAGCGATACGAAGCATTTCTTGCCACTTCCGGCCTGAAAAACCACTAATAACCAATAACCAATAACCAATAACCACCCTTTATATCATTTTATCTACCTTTGTCCGGTTACTCCAATCCGTTTTAGTCTCACAGCCCTGCCATTCTCATCCGGCATGAAAGTTACTGCCGCTCAATTAGCGCAACTTCTGAACGGCTCGCTCGATGGCGATCCGAATGCAACCGTGTACCGCCCGGCCCGTATTGAAGAGGCTGTCGAAGGAGATTTTGCTTTCCTCGACAACATCAAATACGAGTCGTATGCGTATGCGACCAAAGCTTCTATCCTCCTGGTACACAGGTCGTTCAAACCGGCTCAGCCGGTTCGATGTACCCTCATCCGGGTCGATGATGTGCGCAGCAGCCTGGCGCTGCTCCTGCAAAAATTCGACGGCGCCAACAACGGCAGCAGCAACGGAACAGCCGTTTCAGGCGAGGCCGCCATACACCAGTTGGCCAAAATAGGTATGGGCGCCAGCATCGGCGCTTTTGTCGTCATTGAAGAAGGCGCTGTGATCGGCAATAATTGTGTCATTTATCCGCAAGTGTACATCGGCCGCAATGTCCGAATCGGCGACAATTGCCGGATTTACCCGGGTGTGCGGATCCATTTCGATTGTATTGTGGGTGATAACTGCGTCCTGCATGCCAATTGTGTGATCGGCGCCGACGGCTTCGGTTTTGCGCAGCAGGAAGATAAAACGTGGAAAAAAATACCGCAGGTCGGCAATGTCGTGCTCGAAGACTTTGTGGAAGTCGGCGCATGCACCTGTATCGACCGGGCTGCACTGGGCAGCACTGTCATCAGAAAAGGCGCAAAACTCGACAACCTGATCCACGTAGCGCACAATGTGGAAGTGGGTAAAAATGCGGCATTGGCTGCACAGGTGGGCGTAGCAGGCAGCACGCACCTCGGCGATAATGTGCAGGTGGGCGGACAAGTTGGTTTTGCCGGACACATCAGCATTGCCGACGGTACCCGTATCCAGGCACAAAGCGGACTGGCTTCGAGTGTTTCGGAACCCAATACCGCTTTGTTCGGCAGCCCTGCCATCGGTTACAAGGATTTTATCCGGGCACACATTGTTTTTAAGCAACTGCCCGAACTGCAACGCAAAGTGGTGCAACTGGAGAAAAAATTGAAAGAAATTGAGGAGCAAAACTCTTCGCCGGTACCGCCCCCCGAGGGGTGATGGTTATTCGTTATTGGTTATTCGTTATTAGTGGTGGTAGTGGACCATCTATACAAATGTTGGGCTACACGATAAGGAATGCCAGACATTTGTATAGATGGTCCACTACCACCACTAATAACTAATAACCAATAACGAATAACCAACAACCAATAACCAACAACCAACAACCAATAACTAAACATGCGTACGGACGTAAATACCCTTGGCGAATTCGGCCTGATTGAACACCTCACCCGTGATTTTCCGCTGCTTCAGCCCTCTTCCCTCAAAGGAGTGGGAGATGATGCTGCGGTGATCGATAACGGGGCCTTTTGCACGGTGGTCAGTACCGATATGCTGGTAGAAGGGATTCACTTCGACCTAGCTTATGTGCCGATCAAACACCTGGGCTACAAGGCCGTGGTGGTGAACCTCTCCGATATTTACGCCATGAATGCTTTTCCCCGGCAAATCACGGTTTCCATTGCTATTTCCAACCGCTATTCCGTTGAAGCGCTCGATGACCTGTACGCGGGCATTCGCGCCGCCTGCGAAGCGTATGGCGTGGACCTGGTGGGCGGCGATACAACTTCTTCACCCAAAGGCATGGTAATCAGTATTACCGCCATCGGGCAGGGAGAAAAAGAACTGCTCACATACCGCAACGGCGCGCGGGTAGGCGACCTGATCTGTATCACCGGCGACCTCGGCGCAGCATACCTCGGATTACAATTGCTGGAAAGGGAAAAACAACTCTGGCAGGAAAATCCCGGTATTCAACCCGATCTGGAAGACCAGAAATACGCCGTCGGACGACAGTTGAAACCCGAAGCCCGCCGCGATATGATTGAAACATTTCGGAAAGTAGGCCTGAAACCCACCGCCATGATCGATATTTCGGACGGCCTGGCTTCTGAAATTTTTCATATTTGCAAACAAAGCAAGGTGGGGGCACTGGTGGAAGAAAGCGGTATTCCGATGCACCCCGAAGCGGAACTGCTGGCCCTGAAATTCAAACTCGATCCTGCTACCTGCGCCCTGAATGGCGGAGAGGATTATGAATTGCTCTTTACGATTGACCCGGCTGATGTGGAAAAGGTGAAGTACCTGCCGGAAATCTATATCGCCGGCGAAATTCTGGATGCCAATGACGGTATCAAACTGAATACGAAAGGCGGAAACCTGCACGATTTGAAAGCGCAGGGGTGGGTGCATTTTTAGAGGTGAGAGGTGAGAAGTGAGAGGTGGCATTTGTAAGGCGGGGCGGGAATAAGATTTGTTTAGCCAGGGATTGCCTGAATGCCTCATTAGCAAAACAGATAACTGATAACAGATAACTGATAACT
>JADLCC010000494.1 GCA_020847425.1 Saprospiraceae bacterium | reverse complement strand
TGTTATTCGGTTATTCGTTATCGGTTATTTGTTATCAAGTGAGAAAGTGAGGAGGTGTAGCCTGAGGGAGCCGGGCTTTTAGTGGTGGCATGGGTTTGCAGGTCTTAAACATTTCATTTTTCGTCCGAAAAATGAAATGTTTAAGACCTGCAAACCCATGCCACCACTAAGCAGGAGCAAACCTGCCCGAAAAAGACAGGAGTCAGGCCAAAGATTTGGCCTGACTCCTGTAAATAGGTTAAAAAATAGCAGAGCGCCGGTAGGCCTCCGATTAAGATCTGCGTTGTACCTGGGCTTCTTTGAGCATATTGCTTCCAAACAGAAGCACCAGAAGTAAGAGAAAAGCGAGAATAAGCATAGGATTAATTTTTTTTGGTTGCTAGATGTGTGTCGATCGGTTATCACTACAAAAACGAGGCCAGTCCAATTTTAGTTTGTCCTATTGTGTGTTTTTAATTTGTCCTGTATTGTCATTTTGCGGTCTTTCCAAACGAAAATATATGTTCCAGCAAAAATCCCAACAGCATCACCAGACCGCATCCTAAAGGATTGTACCACAAATAGGGGTTTTTGTCCACGCAAAAAAACAAATACGCCACAATAGCCTGGGTGATCACCGCCGCATAAAAGACCGCGCGGCCGCCCACTTTTTTTAGGAAAAAACCTGTAAAAAAAATACCGAGTATGGTGCCGTAAAAAATAGAGCCGACCATATTGACCGCCTGAATGAGGTTGTCGAACAAACCGGCGTAGGTGGCAAAGACCATAATGAACACGCCCCAAAGCACAATAGCCCATTTGGAAACCTTTAAATAATACGCGTCGCTGCGGCCTTTAACAATAGATCTGCGGTAAATATCGGATACCGAAGTAGCGGCCAGGGCAGTCAGTTCGGAAGAAGTAGTACCCCAGGAAGCGCAAAAAGCCATGGCCAGCATCAGTCCCACCAGCCCCGAAGGCACATAGTTCAGGATATAGTAGATGAATACGTAGTCCTTATCTTTCGGATCCGAGTCGGGCGATGCCGCAGTAATCAGGGTTTCTGCCTCTTTTCGAAGATTAGTGCGTTGATTTTCAATGTTTTGCAACTCCACTCTGCTCGAGGCCTCCACCTCTTTTTCGCCCGTTTTGAGCGCTGTGGCAAAATTATTGAGCGCCTGTGTTTTTTGTACAAATATGCTGTCGGCACGCGCTTCCAGTTGCACAAACGCCGCTTCCTGCGCCGTACCTTTTACTTTGGCCCGATTGGACTCGCTGAAATGCAGCGGCGGTCGCTGAAACTGGAAAAAGACAAAAACCATCACACCAACCGACAATACCAGAAATTGCATCGGTATTTTGATAATGCCGTTAAAAATCAATCCTATGCGGCTTTCTTTCAGCGTTTTACCCGACAAATAACGCCCGACCTGGCTTTGGTCGGTACCGAAATAGGACAAAAACAGGAAAGTGGCGCCCAGGGTGCCCGACCAGAAGTTGTAGCGGTCGTTCCAGTCGAAATGCCAGTCGATCACCTGCGTTTTTCCGGTGATGCCGGCAATCTCCCAGGCTTCGCTGAGCCCCACGCCTTTCGGCAGGTTATACAGAATCAGGAGAAATGCCATGACCAGCCCGCCGAGCATAATACCCATTTGCAGTTGCTGGGTTTTACTCACCGTAGTGCTGCCGCCGGAAGTGGTGTACAGTACCACAAACGCAGCCATGGCAAAATTGGTCAGCGCCAGGTTCCAGCCGAAAACGGCGCAAAGAATAATACTGGGCGCATAAATGCTGATGGATGCGGAAATACCGCGCTGGATGAGGAATAAAACGGCCGTCAAAGAGCGCATACGCAGGTCGAAACGCTGTTCCAGGTATTCATACGCCGTAGTGATCCGGTATCTGTAATAAAACGGAAGCACAAATACCGCCAGGAAAAGCATAGCAATGGGCATTCCGAAATAGAACTGGACGAATTGCATCCCGTCGTTGAAACCTTGCCCGGGCGTACTCAAAAAAGTAATCGCGCTGGCCTGGGTTGCCATGATACTGAAACCGATCGTCCACCATGGAAGGGTGCGCGAACCGGCCATAAAATCATCGCTGCTGGCATTTTGTTTTCGGGCTATGCGGGCGCGCCACATTCCATATGACACAATAAAGGCGAGGGTGCCTACCATCACCATCCAATCGAGGGTTTGCATAAGTTTTAGCAATAGAGTGTTTTAGTGTTTTTGGGTTTTAGTGTTTTTGACGTGGAAACGCCTGGCATTGAGTTCAACCCTTCACCCGGAAACAGGTAAAAATGGTAAGAGCGAAGCACCCTCCAAGGCACAAAAACACTAAAACCCCAAAACACCCAAATAAAGAGCGAGGAGACAAATACAGACACAAAAGGTTGCCTTAACCGGCAGGTCAATCTACCGATCCATAAATAATAAGGCCCAGTAGAAGGATGAAGAAGATCCAGGCCCAGACACTCAGGCTGTTTTCACGCCAGATGTTGTACATTTTTTCCATGACATTGCGCCAGTCCAGGTCGCCGCCGCTGCCTTTGGACGAAGGTTCGTGTACCAGGCAAAAATACACGCGCTGGCCTTTTCGGAGTTGGTCGCCATGTTTGGTCAGGACCACGAAATCGTTGTTCATAAAACGCAGGTCGAACAATTCGCTCCGGCCGCTCATTTCGATGATCAGGGTGTTGTAAGCGCCCAGTTGCCGCCAGCTGCCTTTTACAATATTGCCGTCCAGAGAAAGCAGGTATTCGCCGCCGGGATTAAAAATATGCAGGATGGACTCGTGAAAACCTTCGTCGTCCCGCACTTCTTTCCAGCGTTTTCCCAGCCAGAACTCCCCTTCCACCAGGTCTTCGCCGTAAGCGACGATTTTTGGTAAAATAAAGTCGAGGTGCTGGTCGAGGTTGCCCAGTTCTGGGGGCAACTCCGGGCTGAAAGCGCGGGAAATTTCACGGGCAATACTGGAAATCATAGGATTGTGGCTGTTTGAACGCGCCCGCAAAAATCGCCAAAACGTTGGGATTCTCTATAAAAATTTATTTTTATCCGGAAACACGCAGATTAAGTTGTGCATTGGCTGCGGTTTTTGCAGTTTTGCAAACAGGATTTTACCTGCTGCGTATAGCCGCACAGCCCAATCCTCCAAAATATCCCTACCCATCCGATGTTATTCAAAACCTACACCGATAAATGGACGAAAAAGGTGCCCAGAAGGGCCTTTTCGATCAAAAAATTATACGCATTTGTTTACCCGTTCAGTTCCGGAATCGTCATTTATGCCGGCCTGATGACGTTTTCGGTCGTGGTGACCAATATTACCGGACTGCTGCCGCAAATTGCGCGCGACCTGTATGAAGGCAAACTGAACACGGCCGGGTCGATTTTTTTGTGGCTGTTCGCCTTTTTCTTCGGCGGTTTTTTTGCGGGCTGGTGTGTGGAACGCGAAAAACTGCGCAAATGGCGTTACCTGCACCTGTTGCCCCTTTTTGTGGTGATGTCTCTTTTTATTTTGGTCGGACTATCCGGTCAGATAGAAGGCCTGCATCCGGTTTCTTTCCCGGCGATGGTGCTTTTTTCCATCGGTATACAGAACGCCATGGTAAGTCTTACCACTTCATCGCTGATCAAAGCCAGCCAGATGACCGGCGTCGTGAACGAACTGGGCGTCGATATTGCCGAAATTTTCCATTCAGAAGGGGAGAAGCGGCGCCTGATTCAGCGGGAAGCCCTGCTGCGCGTGATTGTTATGTGCAGTTTTTTGCTCGGCGCCATGTTCAGCGTCGCGGTTTTTCCGGCGCTTCAAACCAAGGTGTTCTTTTTTCCGGCAGGCATTATTGCTGCGGTGATCGTTCATGATATTTTTAGATTTTGAGAAGCGAGAGGGAGAAAGAAGTGAGAAGCGAGAGGCGTAGCGTACACCGCTTTGCACTTGGGAATGCTTGCGTGGAACGGTGTACGCTACGCCTCTCACTTCTCGCTTCTCACCTCTCACATCTGAATAACCGTTCCGCATTTTTTGCAGGTCCTCGCATCCATATCTTCTTTAAAAGCGCCGATGGCCTCCTTGATTTGTGTGCCGATATCCGTTAGAGGGAAACCCGCTTCGTGGAGCGGGGCGTTGCAGTTTTCGCAAAACCACAGCAGTTTATCTATCTCCCCGGGGCGGCGATGGCGTTCGAGCACCAGGCCCACACTGCCGGCCGGGCGCTGCGGTGAATGCGGGATACGCGGCGGCAACAAAAACATATCGCCTTCGCGGATATCGATGGTTTCGGGCAAACCGGCTTCGTTGATGATTTTTACCTGAATATCACCTTCCAACTGGTAAAAAAGTTCTTCTCCTTCTTCCCAGTGGTAGTCTTTACGGCCATTGGGGCCGCCCACCACCATGACGATAAAATCGTCGTTTTGTACATAGATCTGTTTATTGCCGACGGGTGGTTTCAGCAGGTGGCGGTTTTCATCGATCCATTTTGTGAGGTTGAAAGGCTGAGCGATTGGCATGGCTTAGGAAATGTTTTGGTTAGGGGACAAAGATAGTGAATCGTGAGTGGTGAATCGTGAGTCGTGAGGGGCATCCAGGTAGAAGAGTTAATTCAACTTATCTGAGGAGGAGGAGATAGTTAATTGGAGACATTCTTCTACCTGGATGCCCCTCACGACTCACGATTCACGACTCACAACTCACAATTCACAACTCACTTCAACACCAGCCCCACCAACTCATACCCCGGGTTCGGGATGCCCGGCGCGCGTTCGGCGCTTTCCAGATTGACTTCCTCTAAAACAATTTTTACAGGCCTGTTATCAGTGTATGGTTCAAAAGCCGGCGGAAAGGTCAGGCCCGTCAATTTTTCGATGGTGGAGACATTGACCTGGTAAGTAGCGGCGTCTTCAAAATTGAGAAAAAAACGCGGTTTGGGTTCGGCCGCTTCCAGCTCTTCCATTGGCCTGACGATTTGCCGTTCGAGCAGGATTTTTTTCTGACCCATCAGAAAGGCTACCCGGCTCAGCGTTTTACCGTCGACGGTAAAATATACCAGTTTCCAGAACATCCCGGGAATCTGAACATCCTGGTTGTTGATGCGGCTGATAAAAACCGGGTCTTCGTCTGACAATACAGGTCCGGTGAAAACATTGACTTTCAACTTGTTAAAAGCGGATTCTTTTTTCAGGATGTAATCCTCCAGGCTGCGCCATTCGCGCTGGTTCAAATCGGCAACCTGCGGCACGCAGTTGGCATAGGAAAATGTAGAGCGGGCTGCGGCGATGGCGCTTTGTGTATCCTTTCCCCATTGCGGGTCTTC
>JADLCC010000493.1 GCA_020847425.1 Saprospiraceae bacterium | reverse complement strand
TGGTTTGAGGCCGGGGCTACCTGTGTGGGTATGGGCTCCAAACTGATTTCCAGAGAGGTGCTGGAACAAAAAGACTGGAAAGGGCTGGAAGGGACGGTGGTTGAGGTTGTTGAGCGGATGATAGAAGTGAGGGGTGAGCGGTGAGAAGTGAGATGCGTAGAGTACGCTGCTTCGCGCTTTGGTGAATTGCCCAGTAGAATATTGAGTCTCTATTCCAACCTGAATTGTACCTTAAAAGTGTCCGTTTTTGCTTCGCAGGCGTTCGGCGGCCCGTAGGTTTTTAGATACCTGTAGTATTTCAGCAGTTTTTGTGTGGCTTCAGCGTCGCATTCGGCGCTCAGGCTTTGCAGCACTTGCAGGTCGCTGATGGAGCAATCCTGCTGTAACTGGTATTGAATCCGCACTTCACCTTCTATGCCCGCTTTTCTTGCTTTGGGCGGATAGTTTATTCCAATACGTATTTCGGGCATTTGTTTTTGCCGGGTGGTGTGATCGTACTTTTCCAGCACTTCGCCATGCCCTTTGGACGTGAGCCAGAGCCCTGTTTTTTTATTTCTGTCGTAAACGCCTTTTGAATGCAGAACGCCCGGAGCGCTGTATTCGACCCATTCGCCGTGTTTGTTGCCGTTTTCATAGGCGCCGCGCTGCCATACGTAATGTTCCAGGGAATCCGGAATGTTGCGTATTGTTTTATAGTGCTTTTTGGGTACCGGAAAATAGGCGACGAACGCACCATGCAGGATATTTTTATTCGACTTCAGAACGTAGTAACTTTTTGAAACCTGCTTGGAATTGGTGAATTGCTGCGTGATATGTTTCGTTTCCTGGGCAGAAAGGGAGATTTGCAGCAGGAAGAGTAAAGTAGAGGCGAAAAAACGATGTGGCATCTGCAGGCAATATGTTGTGAAAACCATTTGGAATGCAGATGCAAGAAAATGACCTGGTGGTGGGAACACTAAAAACGTGAGTGGTGAATCGTGAATCGTGAGTGGCGTCCCGTTAGATGAAAGAACTCAACTTACTTCTAACGGCATGCCACTCACGATTCACGACTCACCACTCACGAAAAGGACTGAAAAACCCATGCCAAACCCAACAAACCAGCCAAACGGGATGCTCTCACAACTCACAACTCACAACTCACAACTCACAACTCACAACTCACCTGATCACCACTTTCCGCACCCCCACGCCCGCGCCGCTTTCCAGCCGCACCAGGTACACACCTGCCGGCGCATCCTGCACGTCAAGCGTCAGTACCTGACCGGCGGCCAGGCCGTTCAGGGAGCGCTGGAGCAGCGTCCGGCCGTCGGCGGAAATGAGCGAAGCGCGAACCATGCCGCTCAGCGGCTGATCGACGCTCAGGTGCAGCAGGTCGCTGGCGGGATTGGGAAGTGCCGTCAGCGCGATCTGGTGGTCGGAAAGAAGTTCCTGGGTACCCACGATAGCCGGTTGCACGATCACACCCTTTTCAGGCATTACAGCACAGGCAGTATTGCTGGCGTCTGCCGTTACGCAGGCTTGTCCGTTGTAATTCAGCATGTCGATCACTTCCACTTCGTCGACATACCAGGCATCGCCTTCGGCGGCCGTATTATCATCGGTGGCAAAACGGAAGCGGATGGTTACTTCCTGGCCAGCATAATCGCTCAGGTCGAAATAGGACTGTATCCATCCGTTGGAATTGCCAGAGAAAGCGCTGAGGTACGGAATACCGAATGTACTGTATTGAACATCACCGGAATACGGGTTGCGGATCACCTTTTCCTTGCCAAACCGCCGCCAGTTCAGGTCGTCAATTTTTTTGATTTCAAGAATACCGCCGTCAGCAGACTTCTCTGTTTTGAAACGGTGCCAAAAACGCAGCACCGGTTGTGCCCCACTGACTGTAAAGGACTGGAAAGGTGTTTCCAGGGTAAAATCGCTGACAACCGCAAGGCTGTTGGCTTTCCAGGCGGCAGTGCCCACTTTTACCTCCGTATTTTGCAAACCAAAAAATTGGCTGCCATCCAGGGCCAGAGAAATCCAGTTGTCATCCGTGTCCATGGGGTCGCGGAAATAACGCTCCGAACCCAGGCCGCTTGCACTGACGGCCGAGTAGGTCAGGACAACTACCTGACCAGAAGCGACAGCGCCGAGGTTCCAGCTCACCACGCCATTCGAATAGGTACCGCCGTTGCTGGCAGACTGGAATGTCAAACCCGCCGGCAATTCATCGGTTACGATGGTATTCAACGCGGTTTCATCTTTGTGGTTGGTTACGGTGATTTTGAAATTGGCCACATCGCCCGGTTCTATCAGTTGTGTGCCGGTTTCTTTTTTAATTTTTAGTTCTTTCAGACAAGTTGGAATTGGGTCGAAATTTTCCACGCCGTCCGTATCGTCCAGAGAAGAACCTTGCGAAGCCTCGAAACCGAGTCCGCGGCGCGCAAAAACATCCATAATCAGGCAGGTATCAGCGCCTTCGTAATTGATTTGGTCGGCGAGCATTATGGCGTCGCGGCCGTCTACAAAACCGGGAGTGCAAGGCTGAAATTTCATACCATCCATCACCAATTGTACGGCGCGGGCATTGCCGCTGGCGGCGTTGTTGATATCCGCATCGTAACCGTATTTTTCCACCATCGCCCAGTACAGATCCCAGAGCGTAGCAGCCCAGATTTCACCTTTCTGGTGCTGGTATTGCAGGGTTGGATCACCGGTGACGGCAGGCGTCAATGCCACCCAGGAGTAGGTGACTGGATTGGTGGTCATATTATTGGAATAAGGGTATCGGCGAATACCCTTGCCATCGTTGGCCTGGCGCTGCACATAAGTACCAACTCCGCGGCGCTGGGCTGCCACGTCTCCGGGTTTTATCGTGGTTACGAGGGTAAAAAAGTCGCTCCAGCCTTCACCCATTTGTTCTTCATTGAACAAACAGCTCACGGTTTGAGGGCCACCCGTCAGGCGGGTACTGATACCGTGTCCATATTCGTGTGCGATAATGCCGTTGTCAAAATCGCCGTCGAGCAAATTGGGGCCGCTGGAAGAAGGCAGCACAAAAGATGCGTTCAGGCCATTGCCCGCGTATTGGCGCAACAAGTCGCAATCCGATTTTTTCAACATGACCACCGGGAAAGTGAACAGTCCGCCGCCGCCCATTGAAATAACTTCATTTTCAAAGTTGCAAATGATACAACCGATAGCGCCTGCCGCTTGCGCCTGTTGGGCTTTGAGCAGGAAAGTGCAGTCGCCCCGGTCAACCATAGCGATTTTACCCGCGATATTATTCAGCCATTCCGAGCAGCCTTGCGCCGAGGTTTCGGTACCGGTGCCATCGTCGGCCAACACCACATCGCCCGATACGGGTGTACTGGTAATCTGTGCGCCCCAGCCGCTGCTGGTGCCTACCGTATATGATCCGCTGATAGATCCCGGCGCATTCACCGTCAGCAGTTGCCCGCCCTGCCGTGTCCATTTATACATCTGCATCCGGCCTGAAAAACCATCTATCGCCGGAGTGAAGTTGGCATTGTCCGTACCGGAAGCATCCAGTGCTTCTGCCATAACCGGGTCGCCTTCTTGTCCACCCCTGCCGTAACTGTTGAGTTGGAAATTGCCGGAGGGCTCGTCGAAACCGAAGCGGTACGAGAAGTCGTGCATTTTATTCGTCAGGTAAAACAGGTTGGTAATCGCAGCGCTGCGGTTGCTTTCCGGTTCCAGATCAGGATCAAAAGGGAAATCAAACACACCGTTGCTACCGGCTGCCGATTCTGCGGGGGCGCCGGTGTTGTCATTGGCGCTGTCATCATAGGCCCAGGCATTGTTGCCGCGCGTATAGGCGTAATCAGCACCTTCCTGACCGTCCACATCCAGCCAGCCGTATGGCGAAGCGATGGGATCAGCCGGATTTACAACCAGCGTGCGGCTGCCGTGCGCGGGACTTTCAGTAGGCAATGGAAAAACGTTGTACGTTTCATTGGCTTCATCTTCGTTGGTCGTTGCGGCAGGCTGGTCAGCCGTTGTTGCGTCGGTTTCACAGGCGGCAACGTCTTCGCCCGCAGTGTGCGCATGCCCCGCCGAGCAGTATAATGTGAGGTTGAACTTGCTGAGTATCAGGCCCGTCTGTGCATCTACCCGCATGCTCCAGACATCTGAGGTATTGGCCTGCGCGATGACAAGTGTCCAGGCCAGACGCACAGTACCGTTTTCCTGCGGTTCATAGCAGGCGCTGACCGGAATCGCCTCCCGGGAAACTGCGCCGCCGTCAAACACCCAGTTGCGGTCGTTTATTTTTTCTTTTACGCTGGGCGTTGCAAATCCCATGAAACCGAGGTTTGTCATGGCTATTTCCAGCGCTTTGTACACATGCAGCGAAGGGGCCGATGTGTTGACTTTTGCCGCCAGGTTGGATACCAGCCGGTGGGAAACGTATTTTACCTGACCGTTCGGCAACACATGCAGACCGATCATCGCATTAAAAACCGGAATACCCTGGTGCTGCTGTTGCACCCAGACGTGGGTGACGCCGTTGTTTTTGCTTTGAAATTCATCCGTTACACGCAGGTCGGCCACATCCTGGGCAACAAGGCCCAGCCGGCTCGTATTTTCCTGCAAAAAACGCAGTGCCGTTTCACGGGGAGTGGTGCTTGCAGTTTGCGCAGCAAGGCTTACGCTGAAGAGCGCCGCAAACAGGATTGTCAGACAGCGTGGAGCAAAAAAAGTTGGATTCATAAAAAGACCGGGACAGTTTGTTTTGGTATAAAAAAGGACGCCTGATTATCGGAGGCGGTCAAAGGTAAATGATCGCGGAGGAAGGAAACGGCTTTAAAAAACAAAAACTGGTGTTTTGCTAACCATGGCCGGTTTTTACCCGCTACCTTTGCAAATCCTATTCCCCTTTTCGGATTCTATTTTTTTCATTCACAGACTCGGCCTCCCGGCTTATCTATGCCCGAAGTAAAACTGTTTTCCTGCACCGCTTCCAAAGAACTGGCAGCCAACATCGCTTATCATTTCGACGCGCCGCTCAGCGACACGACCCTCGCACGTTTCAGCGACGGTGAAATGCAAACCATTATTAATGAAAGTGTGCGTGGTTCCTACACTTTTTTTATTCAAAGCACCTGTCAGCCCCACGATAACCTGATGGAACTGCTGCTTTGGATCGACACGGCCCGGCGTGCCTCGGCGGGCTACATTACCGCCGTTATTCCGTATTTCGGCTATGCGCGCCAGGACAGGAAAGACAAGCCGCGTGTACCCATCAGCGCCAAACTGGTGGCTAATCTGCTCACCGCAGCCGGCGCCGACCGCATTATGACGATGGATTTACACGCCGACCAGATTCAGGGCTTTTTCGATATTCCTGTGGATCACCTCCGGTCGGAAGCAATTTATTCGCAATACCTGGAAGAACAGGACCTTTCCAATGTTATTTTCGCCAGCCCGGATGTGGGCGGCGTAAAAAGAGCGCGGTATTACTCCAAGCATTTTAAACGCGAACTGGTCATCTGCGATAAATACCGCACCAAAGCCAATGAGGTATCGGCTATGACGGTTATCGGCGATGTAAAAGGGGCGGAGGTTATCCTCATAGACGATATGGTGGATACTGCCGGCACGCTTTGTAAAGCGGCAGACGCCCTCATGGACAAGGGCGCCAAATCGGTACGCGCTATTTGCACGCACCCGGTGCTTTCGGGCAAGGCTTACGAAAACATCGAAAACTCGCAATTGTCACAAATGATCGTGTGCGATACGATTCCGCTCACTAAAATAACACCTAAAATCGAAGTGCTGTCCACTGCAAAACTGTTTGCCCGGGCCATCCGGAATACGGTGGAGCATAAGTCGATCGCAGCGCTCTTTCATTAGAAGTGAGAGGGTGAGAGGGTGAGAGAGGGTGAGAGGGTGAGAGAAGTGAGAGAGTGAGAGCCGACTTCGATTACACCTGGAGATTCTTGACATCTTTAATAATGAAT
>JADLCC010000492.1 GCA_020847425.1 Saprospiraceae bacterium | reverse complement strand
TCACTTGCGGCCAATATGATATTGTTACTATAGATGTAATAGGCTTTTAACTCGACTGATTTTACTGAGATTAAACTTCTGCTTATTCGAAACGGAGCGCAAAGGAGCGCTCCGTATTCGGATGGCGGTATGTCGGCGCCCTCGCCTGACTGTATTGAAATTGAATAATCAAATATACAAAAGTGAAAAACGCGCAAATACAAAATCGCCATGAGGTAATTCATATAAAAGTAAACCCTGCAAGAACAAAATTGAAACTGGAAATCGTGTTCGGGTCGCTCAGCGCCGGTTGCAAAGGCTCGGGGATCTGCAAAGTGGTGCCCTTTAGCATTCAAACGGAAGATTGGAAATGCCCGCATGCAAGTGCCTGGGTGTATATAACAACCGAAGCACGTTTGCGAATTGAATTTATAAAACCTTCTATCCTTCAACAATACATCCGGCGCTATTTCAGGTGGCACTTGTTTCAGGTGCAGGAAGCTTTTGAAATGCCGCTGTTTGTAGAAAAAAGATTGAACGTGCAGGAAAAAATAATTGTACGCCCGGGTGTGTACTCGGTTAAAGAAACAGCACAAAAACTAATTGTGGACCTCTGATGCCGTGTAAAATCTGTATCCAGCCGGGAGTTTCTATAAACATTACGACTATGGGAATCTACTATCAAAGGAAAAAACAAACGAAACGGGCCCCCGGGCCTATTGTCGAAGGGCAGGTCTTGCTGTCGTGCCTGGTTCAGGCGAGTGGACAGATCCCCCTGCAACAGTTTTTTGATATCTGGAAACACATGTTGCCGGAATCCAAGTTAGGGGCCAATCCGCTGCCCGTACCGGCTGTGTTTCCAGCGCCGGATCCCCCTGTAGCCACCTGTTCGGGACATCCTGACGATGCCCTGCCCACCCTGCACATTCGCGAAGGGCCCGATTAAAAGCCCTGAATTGAATACGAGCCTATCGCGCCTGGGGTAAACGAACATTGGGTGCGCAACCATGAGATTGATTGCCATGCACCCTCCGACTTGTTGCTAACCATTTGATTGTCATTTGTTTAAAATCCCCGTTCATGAAACGTTTTTTACCCTTCTGGCAGCCGGCCAGGCACCTGGCCGAGCTGTGGAGACACCTTGGGCCCGGACCAATGTTCCGCCGAAAAATAGGGTACATCGCCCTGTCCCTCGCCGGAGCAAGTTGCAGTATAACTGCCATGGGTACGGCACATCCACTGGCTGCTGCCATCAGTGTGTCGGTATTACCGGCCGAACTGGTTCCTGAGCCGGCGATCCGTCAGGGAAAGCCGAAGGCATCGCCGTGGTCACGGCCATGGATAAACTGCGATCTCGGTGCACCGGCAGATTGTAGTTGCCTCTTGGCCCATAAAAGATTCGGCATGCTATCCACAGCGTCACCGCAAGACCACCCGGATGCTGAGATGGATTTTATTTATGAAGACGCGGATTGGATAAGCACTACACGCAGCAACTACGGCTACATCGATCTGGAAGCACTGGATCTGAAAAGGCAACTGGCATTTTCTAAAAATGCGCGATGCCCTTTCAGGTCTTTTTGTGTTGGTGCTGCCCCTGCGGCCACCGCTACGGCGGAGCACCCGATTCAACATACCAACCACTCTAGAAAGCCCTGGGAATGCCGCCAAGGCACCGGCCTTTCGACCATTTCATTAACGTAATTTTTATCTGTATTCTCATGAGAAGTTATTTGACACACTTCATTGAAACACTGTGCCCGGCGGCCCATTCGGGCACGCGGGCTGAGCGCTTCCTGCCAGCCGTGTCCGGTACGGTGCCGGGCGCAGCACTCAGGTATAGAAAAATTGCTTTGGCGGCCCTGCTACTGATGTGTTCGCTGGGGGCGGGGCGTTTGTATGCCACCAACTTTGTTGTAAACAACTCCAGCGATGCCAACACCGGATCGGGTGTTACCGGCACGCTGCGGTATTGCATCACGCAGGCCAACCTGAGCGCGGGGCCGCACACCATTACCTTTACGGTGCCTTCCGTGACCTTTGCTTCGGACTATCCGCAGATCAATCGCCAAATGACCATCGACGGCGGGGCATCCAAAGTCATCATCCAGGATATTACCCCAGGCGATGCGGCGATACGCCCGTTTTTCCTGATTGGCGGCGCTACGGGCTCAACCCTGAAAAACCTGGACATCCGGGGCGGCGGCTACGAACCCATCCGGATCGACGGCTCGCCCACTGATATTACCCTGCAAAACATCAATTGCAGCAATAGTGCCGGCGACTACTGGAACTACGGGATTTTTATAACTGGCAATGCTACCAATTATACCATCGATAA
Organism: Saprospiraceae bacterium; assembly: GCA_020847425.1. Taxonomy (GTDB): domain Bacteria; phylum Bacteroidota; class Bacteroidia; order Chitinophagales; family Saprospiraceae; genus M3007. Next base: position 1,217 of record JADLCC010000492.1, on the reverse strand, counting down.
TTGTGTCCTCAGCGATATCCAAAACGGTTGGGAAGCCATTTATATCGGCGGCACAGCCACCAATGTGACGATCAACAAGGTCCGGATGGTGCAGGCCGGCGCCGGTGGTTCTACCGGTATCCGGGTGGTTGGCGTTGCCAATACCGTTGCCATTACAGATTGTTTGATCGACCTGGACGATGAAGTGGGCAACGATAATGGCGACCGCGGGGTTCGTTTCGATAATAACGTTACCGGGCTGACCATGACCAACGACACGATTAATCGCGCGGAAATCTGGGGGATAGAGATTCTCGGGACACTTACCAACGCCACGATGACCAACGTCCGCTATGTGACGGGCAATTACGGCGATGCCAGGGGTTTGCAGGTGTATGGCGTAGTAAACGGGCTTACGATGAACGATTGTTACTTCGACATGGACGTGTACACCACGCTCACACCAGCCGGAGATGATGGCAACTACGGTATCTATTTTAATACAAACGTTGCCAACCTGAACATCGACAACCTCACGATGCACGATGCCGAGGTACACAGTTTGTTTGTAGGCGGTGCGTTAACCGGCACCAACAGTATTACCAACAGTACATTCGATGAATTTGACGGGTACGGCGGACATGAAATGATCCGGTTCAACAGCACGGTGAATAACCTGACCATGACCAATGTGGATATCAATTGTGATCAAACCGGTACTACGGATGACAGTAATAACGGGATCGCTTTTATCGGGACAGTTTCCAACACCACTCTTACCAATGTATCGGTCAATGAGGCGGACGACAACGGTATTTATGTGTGGACACACGCCACGAATTTATCCATCACCGGCGGCAAACTAACCAATAACTACGATGGGATCGAGATTTATAACTGTGGCTACAACCGCATCAACGTGGACCTCATCAATATTAAAATCGATAGTTCTACCCGCTACGGCGTGCTTTTCCCGGCCTGCTCCAGCGGCTCCAACGACGACGTGGATTTTGTGGGCGACACCATCACCAATTCCGGTACGGCCGGTATTTGGGTGTTTAATGCCAATGCGGCTACCGACGTTTCGATTACCGGATGTGTGATCAGTAAGAACGGCCGCACGGTGAGCAACGGCGCGGGCATCGAAGTGCAACACCAGGATAATGTAATTATTTCGCAAAACAGCATTTATGACAATGCAGGTTTGGGCATCGATCTTACCGGCAACGGCAACTGTA
>JADLCC010000491.1 GCA_020847425.1 Saprospiraceae bacterium | reverse complement strand
ATAATTTCATGGTCGTTGAGTCCGGGAATAACCGGCGCCATCATCACAAAAACTGGAATTCCCGCTTTGGAAAGCGTTTCCACGGTGCGTAGCCGCTGGGCAATGCTGGCAGTGCGAGGCTCTAGAAATTGCCGCAAATCATCGTCCAGCGTGGTAATGCTGATGGCCACGTGGACCAGGTTTTCAGAAGCCAGTTGCTGGATCAGATCCAGGTCGCGCAGGACTAAACTGTTTTTTGTGATAATGCCCACCGGGTGACGGTATTTCCAAAAAACCTCCAGGCATGCGCGGGTGATCCCGAATTTGCGTTCAGCAGGTTGGTACACATCCGTATTGCCGGCAAACATGACCGGTACGGCCCGCCAGTTTTTCTTTTTCAGTTCGTGTTCGAGCAGGGCCGCAGCATTGCGTTTCACCAAAATCTTCCGCTCGAAATCCAGGCCGGCGCTAAAACCCCAGTAAGGGTGCGTATTGCGGGCATAACAATAAATACAGCCGTGTTCGCAGCCCTGGTACGGGTTCATGCTCCATTCGAGCGGAATATCCGTGCTTTCCACCTTGTTCAAAATTGTTTTGGGGTGGGTTTCCAGGTATTCGGTCCGCAAATCCTCTTCTTCCCAATCGCTGGCCACCAACGCCCAGTCGACAGGTTGGTCGTCGCGCTGCAAATGCTCATACCGGGAAGCCGGATTTATTTGAGCGCCGCGTCCGCGCAGAAATGGCGATTTTTGTGCCGGAGCAATTTTTTGTTGTTTCATTACTGCAAACTTAAAACAAATAATTTAGTTCTTGAAAAATTAATATGAATGGGGATACAGGAACCTTATGAGCCATGCGATGACTTGAAGTCATCGCATGGCTCATAAGGTTCCTGTATCCCCATTCATATTAATTTTATTTGTAACTGATTAGCACAGCGGCAGCGCCGCGTAAGATTTGTAGCAATTCTCAAGCAAAGGTGATGAAGGTGCAGCGCACCGCAAGATAATCTTACGGTGCGCTGCACCTTTATCAATGTCTCGGCAGATTTTGCTACAAATCTTACGGTGCGCTGCCCCTGTGCTTACCAGTTACTTTTATTCCTATAGAGAGGATTAAACCGAAGGAACAAATTATTCTGTAACTCATTGATTTTCACTGCCTTTTGCGCTTTGTAATTTTGGTATTTTACGTAAGTTTGCGCCTTGTTGTAAGCCTGTTTAGTTATTTGTGTTTAGTTTTAAGGATGTGATTGATTGTCAATTTTTTACGAAACACGAAATACCAAACACGAAACACGCAATACTATACACACCCTTTATTTTACAGCACTCACCAACCATTTTCTGCCATGAAAATCCTTAAGTACTTGTTATATACCGTTGTCATATTGGCGGCTCTTATTGCAGCGCTCGGTTTTTTTGCCAAAAAAACATACCACATCGAACGCAGTATAGATATCGATGCGCCGAAATCGCTGGTTTTCGAATCTGTCAGCCAGTTTAAAAATGTAGACAAATGGTCGCCCTGGAACGAGCTCGACCCTAATATGAAAAAAACATTTAGCGCAACAGACGGCACTGTCGGCGCCAGTTTCAGTTGGTCGGGCAATGAAGACGTAGGAGCCGGCAAACAAACCATCCAGGCGATCGGGGCTGACCGGGTAGACATACTTTTGAATATCAGCGAACCATTTAAAGCCGATTTTCCGGCCAGTTTTACCCTGTCAGGAGACGATCAGAAAACTAAAATAACCTGGATCATTGACCCGGTACTTCCATTTCCGATCAATGTGTGGGCCATGTTTACCAATATCGACAGGGCAATGGGCAAAGATTACGACCGTGGCCTCGGCAACCTGAAAAAACATTGTGAAGCCATTGTTCACCCGAAATACCGCGGATTTGAAGTGACGGAAACCGAACTGCCGCTCATGTATTATGTCGGAGTGCGCGCCCAAACGGATACCGCCCAAATCCCGGAATTTTACGCCACCAACCTGCCCAAAGCATTGGAAGCCGTGACCAAAGCAGGACTACAACCCGGCGGACCACCCAGCGGACTTTTCTGGACCTGGCAAAACGGGATGAGCGATATGGCTGCGGCGGTGCCGACTGCGGAAGTGAAAAAATATGCCGACGACATTGAATCTTTTCCGGTCGGCGGAGGCCTGGCATTGGTTATCAATTACTTTGGACCATATGCGGGCACCGGAGAAGCCCACCTCGCTCTGGATGATTATATGCTGGAAAAGAATCTGGTAAACATCCCGCCTGTCATCGAAGCATATGTAACGGACCCCGCAACAGAGCCTGATACCGCCAAATGGCTGACTAAGGTGATCTATTTTGTAAAACCGAAAGTGGATTCGACCGTTATTAAGTAGTTATCAGTTATTAGTTATTGGTTATTAGTGTTGATAATCAAGTATTTGCACAGAATTTAGCCTACACTGATTTTGACACCTACTTAGTCTTGTTTCACATCAGCCACTTATTCGAGCCGGGCACTTTGCTCAGCAGATACACGCATCCGTAAGACAACAGGATGACCATTGCCGCTTGTGGTATGGCGCCGAAAAGCGGATAAACCGGGTGGTTAAAAAACAGATCGGAAGTAGTATGCCAATTGCCCAGGTACCCGTTTTTTAAAATATCGAGTACCAGGGCATGGATGAAGTATATGCCGAAACTGAGCCCTGCAAAATGGTGTATCCAGCGATCGAATTTTGGGAAACGATCCGCAAAGGCCGACCAGTCGTGCCACCTGAGCCAACTGAACAATGCGACCGTCATCAAAACCACGTTGGGACTGAAATAAACAAAAAGTGTTTGTACGTGGGCGCCTTTTTGTACGGATAACCACCAGGTTCCCAGTGCCGTAACAATCGGCATCAGCAGAGCCAGCGCGTACATTATTTTCCGCCCCGCTTGTGGCAACTGGTAAGTGCTCAGGTAGTACCCCAGCACATAGAAGCCGATATAACCCAGCCAGCCAATATATTCAACCACGAAGAATCCCGGTACAAGGTGCTGTGTCGCTGTTATGCTGAACGCAATGAGCAAGAAATACTCGATATCGCGGCGCAATGCATGCCGGATGAGAATACGGAAAGTGGGGGTAAGCAGGTATAAACTCACAATCATGGGTACGAACCACAAATGGTAGTACACATCCTCGAAAAAGATTTGATTCAGTACAACGGATGCTTTGGGCAACTCCGTCCCGCTGTTGAACAGCGACATGCGGTATTGGTACACCATATACACGATGGTCCAGAAAGCAAACGGCAGCAGTACGCGTGAAATACGTTTACGCAAAAACTGCGCAGTTGTTTCCGGTCTGCTCGGGTCGAGTAAAAAACTGCCGCTGAGCATGATAAAAAACGGCGTTGCCCAGCGCAATAAACTGCAATAGATATTGCCCGTCCACCAATGCACTTCCATATTATCCGCCGGATTAAACTCAGGCAGATACGTCCCGGTAGAATGGATCATGATCACCGCCATAGCCGCAAAAGAGCGGATGTAATCTGCATAGTGCCGATTAAATTTCCGGGGTGGCTCCGATGTTTTTGATATTGACGACATCTCCTTTTTTAGAGGTGAGAAGTGAGAGGTGAGAAGTGAGAGAGTGGTTACGCTTGGCCGCCCCCGCCTCCTAAAGGGGAGTACTTTTCGGGAAATGAAACATTTTTTCTAGTTTATCTGCATTGTACTCCCTTTAGGGCAATGTTGTTGACTTAGAGCGTGTTCGGGAATTTTTTGCCGGGCCTGAAAAACGTCTTTTTCGGCAGTTTTTCACCTTTTTTCAGTCACGTAGTCACCGCTATGCTCCTGAAAAAACGAGCAAAACTGCCAAAAAATCCACT
>JADLCC010000490.1 GCA_020847425.1 Saprospiraceae bacterium | reverse complement strand
AGTGGATTTTTTGGCAGTTTTGCTCGTTTTTTCAGGAGCATAGCGGTGACTACGTGACTGAAAAAAGGTGAAAAACTGCCGAAAAAGACGTTTTTCAGGCCCGGCAAAAAATTCCCGAACACGCTCTTAGCAAGGAATAGCCTAGAGTATATCTTTCCGTTTTTTTTTGTACGAAGATCAATATGTTTGCGACAAGTGAAAAGCTGTCATCTGCGAGGTACGAGCAGGTGATATCTCGGAACGGTAATTCATTGCAAATGCTTGATTATCAACACGAATAAAGAATAACTAATAACCAATAACTAATAACAACTCAACATGCGCCTGTTTTTACTCTCCCTCTTGCTGCTTTGCCTGCAAACCGCAAACGCGCAGGAGCCTTCCGAAAAAGCATCTTCCCCATGCGGCACCCCTCCGGGTATCGCACCTTTTTTAAAGGCATACCACTCCAATCCGAATGCTTTTATTACCGAGCGCTCTTCCGATACCTTGCTGGCCGGAATGCAGTTGCACCTGCTTGCCAAGGATAACGGCATCGGCCGGATTTCCACGGAGCGGTTGCTGGATGCTTTTTGCCAATTGAATGAAGATTTTGCAGCTTCCAACATTCGTTTTTACTCGAAATACGACTGGAATCTGATCGACAGTACCGCCTGGTACCAGCACGATTCGCTCGATGCAGGTATCGATATGATGCTGACGAACAATGTGCCAGATGCGCTGAATATCTATTTTGTAACGAACCCTGCGGACAACTGCGGCTACAACCTCCCTTATGCGGGCATCGCCATCAAACACGGTTGCGCCGGCGCAAACAGCCACACCTGGTCGCATGAAATCGGGCATGCGCTTTCCCTGCCGCACCCGTTTATCGGCTGGGAGGGAAAGGTGTACAGCCCTTTGAATCCGACGCCCGACACCCTTACGTATGATTACACGCATTTTCACGCCACACCCGATCTGGTGAATGCTCCGCTGGATACGGCCCTCACGGAATACGTAGATGGCTCGAACTGCACCATCGCGGCCGACCTGATCTGCGACACACCGCCGGATTACCTGAGTTACGGATGGGATTGTGACGACCTGAACCGCAGTTATGTTTTGCAAAACGACCGCAATGGCGCCTCTTTCCGATCGGACGGTTCTTTGATTATGTCCTATGCCTTTGACCATTGCCAAAACCGTTTTTCGGATGAAGAAATTGCCATCATGCGTGCTACGTTACTTACTGAAAAACAGGCCTGGCTTACTACCGAACAGGCGGAGCCGGATTTGGCTGGACCGGCAACCTTGCTTTATCCGATCAATCAGCAGTATGTGTCGCCGGTCAACACCCTGCTGCAATGGTCGGCTGTACCCGGCGCTACGCACTACCTGATACAAGCCTCTCTGTTACAGTCTTATATCGCAAAAGAAATAGATGTGGTGGTGACAGACACCAATTTTATGGTGCCTGCATTATCCACTAATAAAAAATACTTCTGGCGGGTTCGCCCTTTCAACGACTGGTCTTCCTGCGTCCCTTTTACGGCAAACGGGATATTCCATACAACGGATATCGTGTCTGCTACGGAACCGGATAGCGAAGGCTGGCGCTGTTATCCTTCCTTGTTGTCGGCCGGCCAAATGCTTACCCTTGAGTTGCCGGAAACCTGGCTCCAGCACCCGGTTCAATACACTGTTTATGATGCAGCCGGTCGCATGATGTGGCAAAACAACATCAGTACCAATGACCTGAAAATGTACCTTAATCTGCCAAACGAAAACTGGCCTGCGGGCGTGTATCGGTTGGTTGCAGTGGGGGAGAAGGGGGTGAAAACGCACGCGATAATTAAGTCGTGAAACGTGAGTCGTGAGTCGTGAGTGGTACTTCGCTCATACTTTATATGATAGTTTTGGGCGAAGCACCACTCACGACTCACGACTCACAACTCACTCTCTCACTTCTGAATAATCGTCGTGTCCCGATCATACAACAAGCAAGTAAAAATCCCCAGCGGATTAGCAGTGCCGCTTACGTTGCTTTTGATCTGAGAAGGTTGTGCAAAGGGGTTGAGGCTGCCTGCGACGGCCAGTTGGTAACTCTCCGCGTAGTCGTAATACTCCTTCGAGATATGGAAGATCGTATTAAAAACCGTATCGCCTTCGGTCAGTTCGTAACCCGTACCGAATGCGATCAGGGCTTCCGTGGAAATACGGTCGTTTACCAAAAAATCCTGCTCCGGAAAACTGTCCAGTGAGCTGTAATGCAGCATTCGGCGGTAATAATTCGGCTGACTGAGGTCGTCGGTGATATACGTGAGCACCCGCGCCAGGGTGTCCCGTGCGGGATTCCAGTTGACCACGATGCTGTCGATGGGTACGGCAGGTAGCATGGTCGCGCGGCCGGTGATATTGCCGCCGTTTTCCAGCACAATGTTCAGTACATATTCTACACCGGGCGTTGCGGGTACGATGTTGTTGCCAACGTAATTGAAAATTTTCAGCGGGCTGCTTTCAAAAGTAAATTGATTGACCAGCGTATCGGTGCGGCCGTTGTAGGTAATCGTCACAAAAGCGCCCTGCAAGAGGGTTTTGTTCAGGAAACTGGAGTCAAGTCCAAAAGGATCAAAAAAACTGTAACTCTGGGTGAGCAGCAACCGGAACTGTTCTCCGGGCTCGAGGTAGCACTCCACCACGGGCTGGCGGGGGTAATCGGGCAAATTGATGTCCACGTCTTTAGTGAGGTTGCAGGCGGTCAGGTAAACGAGGCCGGCGACAGGCAAAATATATCTTAGGATATTGATTTTCATGATGTTGTTACTTTCTTTAAGGTGTGTTTTGGTGTTTTGGTGTTTTAGTGTTTTGGTGTTTTGGAGGTGCTTCGCTTTAGGCTTTACCGGTTTTGGGGCAGTGCACCCCTAAAACACTAAAACCCTAAAACACCAAAACACTTAAAATTTAAAATTCCACGTAATCGAAGGCAAAATCGGGAACAGCGAAACCTGTTTGGCCTGAAGTGCTACCGGCACATCGCCCAATGGAGTGCTTTCAAATTCCGGTTCGATATATATGAAGTAAGGGTTACGGCGGTCCGTAGCGTTGTACACGCTCAGGGTCAGGTCGTTTTGGAGGCGTTTGGTGTTGAATTTCCAGACCACGCCGAGGTCGGCCCGCATGTACGCCGGATAGCGGAATGAATTGCGGTCGCCGTACACCGGCACCACCGTTTGAAACTGTTCGCCGGGCACACCTTCCACGGAATACCGACCGACCGGCAGCCAGGAAACATAACCGGAAGTGTACACCCAGGTGGCGGTAATTTGCCAGCGCCGGTTGATGTTCCACAGGGCGACTACACTCAGGTTGTGGCGCGTATCGAAACGGGGCGAAAAATAACGGCCGCCGTTGATTTCGGGGAAATCGCCGCGTTTGGCCCAGGCCAGCGTGTAACCGATCCAGCCGGTGAGTTTGCCCTCCTTTTTTTCGATTTCGATTTCCAGCGGACTAAATGCGTAGCCGCGGCCGACACTCAGTTCCTTTTCCAGTTCGTCGTTGCCAAAAATTTCGGCGCCGTCGATAAAGTCGACCTGGTTTTGCAGCCATTTGTACCAGGCTTCCCAGGTGACGAGTATGTTGTCGCTGATCAGGTAGGAAGTGCCGATGGCTACCTGGTCGCTGATTTCGGGTTTGACCGCATCCGTGCTCGGGTACCAGATATCGGTCGGCAAAGAAAGGCCGCTGCTGGCCAGCAGGTGTACGTACTGGCTCATACGGGAGTAGGAAGCCTTGAACGACAGGTTTTTATTGACCGAAAAATTGGCCGCTGCACGCGGTTCAAAGTTGGCGTAAAAAGACGGATTGTTTTGCCAGGCCGAAACGCGGGCGCCATAACTCAGTTTAAAACGGTCGTTGACCGCCCATTCGTCGTTCACATACACGCCGTACTCCATGCCGTTGAAATCCTGCCCTGCTTCGAAATTGACCTGACCGTCGTCGCTGCCCGCTTTCAGTCGGCCGACGACGAAGGCGTGGTAAGTGGCATTGGCGCCGAAACGCACCGTGTGGTTGTTGTTCGGCTGGTAATAAAAATCCACTTTGGTATTGGCATCTTTCACATTGGAACCGAGTTTGAAAGAAAAACCCTGTAGGATGTTTTCGATGCGGTAGCGGTAATCTGAAAAGGTGAACGTGGTGTTGGCAAATAATTTTGGGGTAAAAACGTGGTTCCAACGGGCCGTTCCGGTGGTATTGCCCCAGTCGAAACGAAAATCGAAGGATTCATTGTTGAACCCGAACACATCACGCCCGAAGTAACCGCTCAGGTAAAGCCGGTCTTTTTCCGAGAGGGTAAAATTGACTTTTGTATTCAGGTCGTAAAAATAGTAATCGGGAATCGGGTTGTAGTCTTCCTTACCCTCGTTGGCGCGGTTGATACCCCGGGTGATGAGGTCGGCGTAGGTGCGGCGCCCGCTGACGATGAATGAGGATTTGTCTTTCTGGATAGGCCCTTCGAGGGTGAGCCGGCTGGAAATAAGCCCGATACCGCCCGAGCCGGTGAAGTTCTGGTTGTTGCCTTCCTTCATGCGCACGTCGATGACCGAGGAAAGCCGTCCGCCGTATTGGGCCGGGAAACCGCCCTTGTACATTTTGAGGTCTTTGACGGCATCCGAGTTGAATGTACTGAAGAAGCCGAACAGGTGGTTGGCATTGTACACCACAGCCTCGTCGAGTACGATCAGGTTCTGGTCGCCGCCGCCGCCGCGCACAAACAGGCCGGTAGTGCCCTCCGAACCCGATGCAATACCCGGTTTGAGTTGCAGGATTTTGATGATATCCGTTTCGCCGAACAAAGCGGGCAGGGCCTTCACTTCTTTGGTGCCGATGGTAGCAACGGACATCTCGGTGCTTCTCCTTTTTTCATCCAGCGCATTGGCTTTAATGACGACCTCGTTCAGCACGGAGCCGACAGGTTGCAGGGAAATGTTTAATTTGAGGTTGGCAGTGGGTTTGATGCGCCGCAACGTGGTTTCATAACCGATGTAACTGAAACGCAGGGTGATGGAGTCGTTCCCGGCAGGCAGAGAAAAGGAATAAAAACCATATTCATTGCTGACATTGCCTTTGCCCAGGCCGACGGCTTCAACGGTAGCGCCGATCAGCGACTCGCCGTTTTGAAAATCTTTTAAAACCCCGTTAATAGTTATCGTGCTTTGTGAACTAAGTAGGGTGGTACAGGTAAAAAATAAGAAGAGGAAGTAGTTTTTCATGTTATAGAAGTCAGGTGTAACTGGGAAACGCTGTTCTAACAGGCAATAAAAAATATTGTTCTGCGAAGACCGTCTGAAAACAGGGCTAAGGGAATATCATTCGACCAAGTGCGGTTTGTGTTCGATTCAAAGTAGGAAACATAAGACCTTAACATTTTCTTGTATCTCCTCTTTATTTGGAAAAGGAAAGAACGGGCAGTGGAAAACCAAATTATAGTGTGGAACGGTTTTTCAACCAAGTGGCGGAATTGATCAATAAAGTGAGGGGTTTGAACAGGATTTACTTGATTTTAAAGGATTAGAAGGATGCTCTACCACTCAAGCCTTTCCTGTAAATCCTGTAAATCAATTCCTTCTAATCCTTTAAAATCAAGTAAATCCTGTTCAATACTCATCTCACCATAACTCAACTTTACTTCTTTATGAAAACAATCTTTACGATCCCTGTTTTGTTGCTTACTGCAACTTTGTCCGCACAAGTCACCCTTTCCGGAGCCCTGAGCGGCGATTATGCCGATTTGTCGCTGGCATTTGCCGCAATTCAAAGCGGTGGCGGCTCCGGTACCGTACACGCGGCTATTACCGCTGATATTACTACGACAGAAACCGCGCAGTTGCAATCGACTGGCTATCAGGTTTTTATTTGCCCGGTTGGGAACCGAACACTAACGATTACGGCTGCTAACAAACCGCTTATTCACCTGAATGGGACCCAGCATGTGGTCATCGACGGTGTAGCGTTGAACGGCGATTCCACGCTGACCTTGATCAGTACCGCTACGAACAGCACGGCGGCAGTTGTGCTGCTGGAAAATGATGCCATCCAAAACCGCATTTCCAACTGCACCATACGCGGCGGAACGATCTCCAATGCTTCAAGTTTTAATGGAGTAGTTGCCCTCCGCAACACCAGCGGGAGCACAGGCTGCGACCAGGACACCATCTCCGGCAACATCATTAGGGAGGCTTCATCCACGGTATTACCGTTCATTGGCATCTCTATGGAAGGCCGGAACAGCACCATTATGAACAACGATTGTGTGATCGCCGATAATCAGGTTGTCAATATTTATAATGCTGGAGGGATTTCTGACGGCTTCTTTTCCTTCCGGTATAACAATGGGACTCAAATAACGGGCAATCATTTTTATCAAACGGCTGCCAGAACGGGAAATAGCGCAACGCTCGTGCCGAGTATGCGTGGAATTGAAATTGCAGATGGGAACAGTTCGGCACAATCGGGCAATTTTTTGGTCCGTGGCAACTGGATTGGCGGCAATGCTCCTTTTTGTGGCGGTGATCGGCTGACCTTGTCAAATCCACTCGGGCCGGTTGTATTTTTTGGGATAACCATGTACCTCGGTTCGATGACCTCACAAGTAGATGACAACCATATTGCCAACCTCGATTTGAGTTTTCGAGATCCAACTTCTCCCAACTGGTATTTTTTTCACGGCATGTTCATCGCCGGTGGGAATGTAGAGATCGGCGTGCAGCAGGGCAATTACATCGGCTCCGATACATCTAACCTCAGCATTATTTTACGGTGCAGAAAATCAAATACAGGCTCTGTACTGTGTAGCGGTATCAATGACCAGGGTTCTTCTTCTATTGAAATTGCTCAAAACCATATTGGCGGTATTTCCCTTGAAGTACAAAATTCTAATTCTTTTGGGTTGATAGGGCTTTTACTTATTAATTCATATCTGGGTGGTGGGACCATCCGCGACAACTTTATCGGCTCTGCGGATTTGGATAATAATATTGAGGTAAATCCTGTGGCACAAAAAGTGCAGATAGACGGTATAGCATTACAAGGTGGCGCTTATACGATAGAGCGAAACAGAATCGCAGGGATCCGTAACTCAACGGGATACGCACTGACCGGTATTCGGTCATCATTCGAAACTTCCTCGGGAAATAGTTTTACGTGCATACAAAATCATATTTCAAACTTGCGGGTACCATACGGTTCAAATATAGATTTGGCAGGTATCGTCGTGGAGGCTATCGCCGCAGCTGCACAAAATACCGTTTTGATCGAAGAAGATACGATCCGCGACTTGTTCATCGGTCAATTGGTTACAGGAAATGCGCGGCTTTTTGGTATTTCCTGCATCGGTGGCACAAGTGCTACTACCTACTTTTGTGGCGGGGCTATTGAAAACAACACGATTGAAGACCTCGAAAACAATGTGTCCGGGGCAGCGTCTTCCTGTGCCGCAATTTCACATCTGATGGGCTTTAAAAATGGAATATTGGTGTCCGGGAATCATATCAGCCATATTCATGCAAAATCCAGTGGCCTGGCAGGTATTGTTTTTTCGCCGGAAACAACCGCAATGATTACCAGTTCGACGCAACGTTTAGTTATTACCGGAAATGACATTTCTGACGTGAGTAATACATCCAACGGCATCGTAAGGGTTTCAGGGATTGAAGCGAACGGTCGTTTCCCTTTGGTGGCATTTAACCGCATCTGGGACCTGCAAACGCCTAACACAACATCAACGGAGAGTTTGGTTGCAGGTATTGTGTCTTTTGAAACGCTGGGGAATCAAACGCACTGGATTCAAAATAATATGATTGCCCTCGACCACAGTGCACATGGCAGCGCCCAGGCAGCGGGTATTTTTAGCGCATTATCAGGCACAATATCCGTCAACCAGACCAACGCAGAGTTCAACTCCATTTACCTGGGCGGAGCCGGCGATGCACCTACATCCGCATTTTTAAAAGACGGAACCGGAAAAGTCTCGCTTGTCAACAACATTTTTTACAATGACTGTATCGGCGGCTCCGATACCCATACCGCCATCGCCAACATTGCCGCCACGCCTGCTACAAACTGGCTGGCCGATGCTTCCGACCACAATTACCTGGTCAGCCGCGATCCGGAGGCCCTGAATTTATGGGGGACAGATCCGCAGAATATCACCGCCTGGCAAACCATCAGCAACAGCGACGAGCACTCCTACACCCGTATTGCGGATGTATCTACTTTTTCCGACCAGTTGTTTGTGGATAAAATCACGGCCAACCTCGATCTGCAACTCGACCACTTCGACGAGGTTTTGGTACTTCAAAATGCTGGCCTGCCGGTAATTGGTATCACCCAGGATTTTTTTGGCAATACGCGCAACACCACCACGCCCGACATTGGCGCCCGCGAATTTGCCACCATCGTTGGCACCGACCAGGAAGACGTATTACAATCCAGTATTAGCGTCTCACCGAACCCGACGGCCGACTTTATCCTGGTCAGCATAGATGCCGATGCGCCATCCGAATACGCGCTGCAATTGACGGATGCACAGGGTAAAATAGTATTCCAAATGAATATTGCCGAAACCACCGGTTTCCAAAAACGGATTTCCCTGCAACAACTACCACAAGGTGTTTATGCATTGACGGTGGCTGGTGCAAAAGGGGCTGTGACGCGGCAGGTGGTGAAAAACTAGGGTTTTAGTGTTTTTGTGTTTTAGTGTTTTTGTGGTGCTTCGCTTTGGGTATTTCCAATTTTCTGGGCAAAGCACCTCAAAAACACTAAAACACAAAAACACTAAAACACGCTTTACTGTACCGTCAATTTTTTCACCACAACCCCGTTCTCCGCACCAATTTTCACCAGGTACATCCCGGAGGCCATATTTTCCAGCCCAAGCCGTACGACAGCGCCTTGCAGCGAGTCGTAACGATTTTGCTGTACCAACCGACCATCGGTGCTGTACAGGGAAATGTTGACGAATCGTCCGCCGGGTGTACCCGTCAGGGTCAGGTTGGTTTGGCCAGTGGCCGGATTCGGAGACAATTGAACGTCGAACAAGTCCTGGTTCAGGGTATTGGTACCGGTAGAAAAGTCGACCGTCTGGGTGAATACATGGCTACAGGATCCATCACTTACAGTCAGTGTGACGATGTAGACACCTGCGGAAGCGTAGGTATGCGCTGGGCTGGGCTGGTCGGAAGTTGTGCCGTCGCCAAAATCCCAGGCCCAACTGCTCGGGCTGCCTGTGGACAGGTCGCTGAACGTCGCTGTGGTATTGGCAAGCTCGATACTGAAATTGGCAAGCGGGCCCGGCGTTACGGTTACCGTAACAGGTACTTCCGCACTGCGGCAAGGCACTTCCTGTACCTCCCAATCGTAAAAATAGTAGTAGAAACCGTCCTGACCGGCATTAGAACCTGTGATCGTGACAAGTCCGGAAATATCGAACGGGTAAACGACCCCGGCATTATCCCTGTACAGATTGACCATCGGGCCGGCTTCGAGCGCATATTCACCAATTGCCGGAACCGTCAGGTTGAGGGGGATGCGGCTTTGTCCGGCAGGCACATTTACGGTGACGGATTGCAGGATACTGCCGGTGGAAACATCAATCAGGCGGATATCCCGGTTACCGGCGCCCTGGGCGCGCACCAGTGCAGATTTTATGGAAAACGCCTTTTCTGCTGTAAAAAACGTTTGTGCGATGAAGGAGGTATTGTGGTTGCCGCCGGTTCCGGGACCTGCCGGACCGACTTGTTGTACGGGTACATTTTCCGCTTCATTGACCTGGAACGTTGTTGTGTTCAGCAAGGCAGGCGTTTCAAAAGTTGTTCCTGTAAATACGATGTTTCCGGTAGAATCTCTCCACTCGGCAGTATTGCCGGCAATGCCCAAAACGGCGGTAAGGCTGGTGGTATTTCCCGCACAAACGGTAGCAGAAGCAACCGCAGGGACTTCGAGTACCGTAACCGTGATCAGGTCGGACTGTATAAGGGTATCGGCGCCGATATTGTTGGTTACCACTAAGCTTACTGTGTAAGAGCCGGGCACCTCGTACTGGTGGACAGGGTTGGCTTCGGTAGAAGTAATGCCGTCGCCGAAATCCCAGAGATAGTACTGTGCGATGTTTTGCGATTGATCGGCAAATTTGAAAGTGGCCAGTTCCAGGCAACTGCTGTTGCGGTCCACCGTAAATCCTGCCACTGGTGCCAGCACGGCAATTTGACAAACAGGCGGCAGATCGAAAGCGCCCGTCCCGTCTGTGAAGTCGAAACTGCTGCCCTGGTCGGCTGAGAATCCCAGTCCGCGGCGTGCAAAAGCCGCCCATATCAGGCACTGATTCGCACCGTTGTACAGCAATTGGTCGGCTGCGAGGATACCATCACGGCCGTCGGCAAAACCGGGGCTGCAGGCTTGTAATTTCATGCCTTCGGTCACCAGGTGCAAGGCAATGTTGTTGCCGCCCGTGCCGTTAAAAAGATCAGGATCATAACCGTATTGATCGATCAGGTCCCAGGTCAGGTCCCAGATCATGGCCGTCCACAACTCGCCGATATTGTGCGTTTCTCCCTGTGTGCCGGGTAAGTCGTCATAAGTATAGGTGCAAACGCTCATATCCGTCGAGTACAACTGGTTGCGGATACCTTGTCCGTCCGTTGGTTCGCCAAAGGAATAGGTACCTACCGGGCGGGGTGTAAAGCGGTCGTCTGTCGCATGCATGGTTGTGATCAGTGCATACCAGTCGCTCCAGCCTTCTCCCATTTGTTCCTCGTTAAAGAGGCAACTGGTGTTGGAAGGTCCGCCGGTCAGCCTGTTCGAAATGCCGTGTCCGTATTCGTGGGCGATGATACCATTGTCTACATCGCTGTCGTGGTCGGGGTTACCTCCTGACGGCTTAAAACTCATGTTGACGGGGCCGTTCGCCAGTGCCGCTTTGATGGCCTGACAAGCCGTCAAAGAAATCATGGAAGAAGGAATCGTGATGGCCGGGTTATTGCCCGACATGGAAAAAGGCGCTCCGGCTTCATTGTTACAGACGATAACGCCTATGGCGCCCGCATCCTGGGCGGCTTTTACTTTGATTGCGAAACTGCAACTGCCGCGATCTATCAGGGCGATTTTGCCGCTGATGGCCGCTGCGTTCAGAATTTGCCCACAGCCGTCGGTAAAAGGATCGGTGTCGTCCTGTATCAAAACCAGTTCACCCGTCAGGGTACTGGTTACTTCAGGTCCAAAAGCAGCCCTTGGCGCATAGTACCCGCCGGCAATGCTCTCCGGCGAATGAATAGCGATGCTGTCGCTGGACGCGACGGTCCAGACGTACATCTGCATACGCCCGCTTTCTCCATCGGGCGGCGTGGAAAAGTTGGCATTGTTGGTACCCGAGCCGTCCTGCGCATCAGCCTGCACAGCGTCGCCGCCTTCACCGCCGCGACTGTAATTATTTTCCTGAAAATTCCCCGCCGCTTCATCGAAACCGTAACGATAAGTCACATCGTGCATAATATTGTTGGCGTAAAACAGGTTGGTAATGGCAGCATCCTGCCATACTTCCGGTTCCTGAGCCGGTAAGTAAGGAAAATCAAACAACAGCGCTGCGCCACCATCCGGACTGTATCCGAGGGTGTCATTGTCGTCCCGGTCTTCTGCTGCATTCACATTGTTGCCGCGGGTAATGGTATATTCTGCGCCTTCCGCACCGTCTGTGTCGTGCCAGCCGTATGGAGAAGCCTGGAGATCGAAGGGGTCAGTGACCAGTTGATGGGCGATGTGGTTCGGACTTTCACCCGGGAAAGGAAAAACCTTGTAACTGGCAGCCGCATTCAGGGTTTCCGGCGCATTGGGCGCTACCGGCATTTCTCTTGTTGTGATACAGCGGTCGTCGTGCCGGTGTGTAAATGCGTCATTACTGAAATTGCAGTACACCGTGTAATTGGATTTTTCCAGTACCTGTCCGGTCATGGCATCCACCCGGATGCTCCACCAGTCGCTTTTTGACTTGATTTCCACATTCCAGGCGAGCCGGATCTGGTCGGTCATTTTGTGGTAAACCGGGAAAACCTTGATGGGTTTTTCTACGCTGCCCGCTGCCGTAAAGGTGCTTATGGGCTTGTCCGGGCGCGCAGCCTCCACCATTTTTACATCGGAAATGGCTACCTGAACACCTTCCGCAGCGCGCAAGACGGCATCCTGCTCGCTGAGTTGTTGCGAACCGGGCAGGGCATTGACCATGCCGGCGGCGCCTGGCGTAAAACGACTGTTGAAAATGACCACTGCACCATTTTTGATGGCGGCAGCACTCACGGCATTGTGTAGTTTCAGGCCGTGGATGGTTTGCTGTACATAAACATGTGTTACCTGGGTTTTTGCGCTCAGGTATTGATCGGAAATGATCCAGTTGTTTGTGGCTTCCTCCGCGTTGAGGCGCCATTTTTCTTTGTTTTCGAGCAAATAACGCGCGATGGTGGGGGCAGCGTCCTGCGCCAGTACACCGGCGAAAGACAGGCAACAGAACAGGCAGGACAGAAAGATTTGTTTCATGCAGCAAGGGAAATGATGAACAGAAAGTTTTGCGGCGCGAAGAAAGAGATTGTTTTTCAAATGGAAATATTTCAATGGAGAAATGCTTGTTTTGACAAAAAGGAAGTTTGGGCTTACAGCCCCTGGGTCGCTCGAAGCGACCCGGTGGCTGTAAGCCCAAACTTCCTTTTTGTCAAAACGAACACGCGCAATTCTTTAACGCAAGAAAAGTAACTCTTTTGCCAACTCCTGGTTGCAAAGCGTCCCTTTTCGCAAACCTGCAAAGTCGCTCGCTGACGAATATTCCCAGTCTTCCGAAGCACCGACCAATCCCGCTTCCACAGGATTATCGTGGATGTAATGAAAGCAGGTATGTCCATACAACTCCCAGTTTTGCCAGACTTTGCCGTAATCAGGGTGGAGTGGGGTGAGGTAGGGGTCTTCCCAGCCGTCTTTGGCTTTGGTGTTTTGCCGGAATAATGAGCCGCTGCGGTTTTCCTGTTTATTGATCGCCTGTGCGTAGGAGCGGAGCAAGATAGCGATGGATTGATTCAGGGTACGTTGTTTGGTTTGTAAAGACAAATTGCTGCTCATGGCCAAGGATTTTTGGGTAGCCGGATTAGCCACCGGGTCGCTCGAAGCGACCCGGTGGCTAATCCGGCTACCCAAAAATCCTTGGCGGGTACCATCCTCTTCGCTAGATAAAGGCACCTCCAGCACCGTCTCCCGTACATACACCAGCCAGTGAAAATGATTCGGCATGAGGCAATAGCACAAAAAATCCCCATAAGGGCACACATAATCCCGCATTTTTCGCAAGAAAAACAGATAATTCTCATGATTGAAGAAAATCTGTTGCCGGTTATTGCCCTGGTTGTAAATGTGGAAAATAGTATTTTTTTCGAAGCGCATAGTGGATTAGGTTT
>JADLCC010000489.1 GCA_020847425.1 Saprospiraceae bacterium | reverse complement strand
GTCGTGAATGGTATCCAGTTATGGAGTACACTCTTCTAACTGGATACCATTCACGACTCACGATTCACAACTCACGTAATCACTGCAGCACCCTGATTTCCACCCGCCGATTCTGCTCCGATTCTTTCGGACTGAGGGCATTGGGAAACATCATTTCAGAATTACCATAACCTTTGAAGCGCAGGCGGTCGGTTTTGACGCCATTTTTGAGCAGGTAATCATAAATGACTCGGGCGCGGTTGATGGAGAGTTCCATCTCATCGGCTTCGGGTTGCGGAATAGGTTTGCCGGGTTTGTTGATATGTCCGGCAATTTCCACGCGCAGGTCGGGGTTGATCTGCATGAATTTCAGGATTTTGGGCAGTTCCGATTCCGACATTTTGAGCAGAATGGCCTGGTCGCCCACAAAAAAGAGGTTGCGCAATACGGCTTTTTCTCCGGGTTTGGCGGGTGGCAATTCGATATCCGTATTGATTTTGTATTTTTTATACAGTTCGGGGCTGCCAAAAATGCGGGTGGTAAAATCCTCGAAGAAGTAATTTTTTGCAACGGCCTCCACTTTGACAATACTGTCTTTGGGGAGCCGCACACTGTAATGGCCGGTGGAATCCGTCCGCGTGGAGTCGGTACGTGTTTTGGTGCGGAAACTCACCAGCGCCTCGATGCCTTTGCCGGTTGTCCGGTCTTTGATTTGCCCTCTGAAACTGGTCATCGGTACCGACATAACCGCTTCCACCGTTGCCCTGCGGTTGCGCTGCCGGCCCGATTCGGTGCTGTTGGTCATAACCGGGCTGCGTTCGCCAAATGCCCTCGTCTGGACTTTATCTGCAGGTATTCCCCGTTCTATTAGTGCGGCGCGAACGACGGCAGCCCGGCGGCCTGCGAGCGATTCATTGTTGCCTTTTTCACCAATCGAGTCGGTATGCGCGGTTATGCGCAGGAGCCGGAACCGTTCATTTTTAGAAAACAAAAGCGTTATGCTATCCAGCGTTGCGAGTGCTTCGGTATTCAAGTCGGCCTTACCTGTGCTGAAATACACTTCCACATAGGATGCATTGTACAGCGAATCGAAAAGAGACTGTGCCGGTAGTGCGGCAGACAGCCCGCAGCACAACATAAGAGGGACTATGATCTTCATTGAGGGTCGTTTTACGTAGAAACATCGAACAAAAGAAAAGTGCTTCGGGAGTATTTTTATTTTTCCGGCGCAATTATTTTTTTTAGGGTTTGATGGTTTGAAAGGGTTTGATGGTTTGAGGAAGTAACTCTAGCCATGAGTTGGCAGTTCAAACCATCAAACCCTTTCAAACCATCAAACTTTACTCAATCCATCAAACTTTCACTCATTATTCTTCCAAATCATGAAAAAACTTTTCTCTGCTGTTTTTTTACTCCTGTTTATTACCGCCTTATCCGGACAGGAATTGCCGACCGAAATAAACGGTTACAAATTTAACGTCCTGAAAAAAATAGGCGCTACGGACGTCAAAAACCAGTTTAAGTCCGGCACCTGCTGGGTATATTCCACCAACTCTTTTTTTGAAAGCGAATTGTTGCGCATGGGCAAAGGTCAGCACGATCTGAGTGATATGTTCATCGTACGCGCCGGTTATCTGGATCGGGCTGAAAATTACCTGCGCCGCCAGGGCGCTACGGCTTTCGGACAGGGCGCTGAAAACCACGACGTGCTCAACCTGATCCGTAAATACGGCCTGGCACCGCAGACTGTCTACAGCGGTTTCCCTGCCGGACAGGACAAACCCGTACACGGTGAAATGGAAGCAGTCCTGAAATCCATCCTGGACGCGCTGAACAAATTGCCCGAAGGCAAACTCAGCCCGCAGTGGAAAAAAGCCTATGCCGGTGCATTGGACGGTTATATGGGCGCACCACCGGAATCATTCACTTTTGCCGGCAAACAATACACCCCGCAGAGTTATTTCCAAAGCCTAGGACTCAACCTCGACGACTACATCGTGCTGACCTCCTTCACCCACCACCCATTTTACAAACCTTTTGTACTGGAAGTTGCGGACAACTGGTCGAGCGGCAATTTTTACAATGTCCCCCTGGACGAACTCTGCCAGACGGCTGAAAATGCTGTAAACAAAGGATACACGGTCACCTGGGCCACCGACGTAAGTGAAAAAACGTTTTCAGCCAAAGAGGGCCTCGCTCTCCTGCCTGCAAAAGGCTGGGATGATATGAGCGCCGGCGAACGCGATTCCTTGTGGAAAATGCCTGCAAAGGAAAAACTCGTCAGCGCAGAAGAGCGGCAAATGGCCTTCGATGAACTCACTACCACCGACGACCACGGGATGCACATTGTCGGCATGGTCGCCGATCAGGCCGGCACCAAATATTTTACCGTGAAAAATTCCTGGGGAACGGTAAAAAAAGAAATGGGCGGCTACCTCTATGTTTCCATGCCGTATTTCCGCTTCAAAACCATGTCGATCATGGTGCATAAGGATGCGGTACCGACTGGGGTGAGGCAGAAACTGGGAATGTGAACGTGAGTCGTGAATCGTGAGTCGTGAGTGCTAATTTTCTC
>JADLCC010000488.1 GCA_020847425.1 Saprospiraceae bacterium | reverse complement strand
TGTTCGAACACGCCGGGGTATTTCCTCCCGAGGAACTCCGCACCATGTATTTGCTGGCCATCAATTACGGGATCAAAAAAATCAATGAATCATCGGAAGGCTGGCTGCGCGCTACGCTGGAATTGTATCAAAGCGCACTCCAGCACGGACTTGTGCTGGAAAATCAGCGCCTCTCGCGTTTTGCTTTCAACAATATCGTGGCCATCGCCCTGCGGGTAAGTGAACTGGACTGGGCTGAGCAGTTCATCCTGGATCACAAACCTTCGCTGGAACGGCAGTGGCGCGAAGTCACTTCCAGCCTCAACCTGGCGCGGGTGGCCTACGCCCGAAAGGATTTCGCTACTGCTTTGCGGCACCTCCAGCGCTCCGACTACAAAGACCTGCTCAACAACCTGATTGCCAAGACTTTGCAACTGAAAATCTACTACGAAACGGATGAATACGACCTCCTGGACAGCCACCTGACCAGTATGTCCAACTTCATACGGCGACACACAGCCATCGGTTACCACCGCACCAATTACAGCCGGATTGTTTATTATACCCGGCAGTTAATGGGACTCAACCTGCACCATGCACAGGCGGTAGCGGCACTGCGCAGCAAAATTGAACAGGAGGAAATACTGACGGAAAAAGAATGGCTGCTGGGTCGGTTAGAGAGGTGAGAAGTGAGAGGTGAGAGGTGAGAGGCGTAGCGTACACCGCTTCGCGCTTGAGCGTTTTTTGCGTTTAATGAACAGATATGGTTGATTGTCAATTTTTTCCGAAATAAAGAATTCCAAGAGTTACAACCCTCAACAACCTCAACCCTCAACATCTCAACCTCCAAAACCTTCCTCAAACAGCGAATCAGTCGACCAACGTATCTTTGCCCAAACATCACGAAAATATAACTTCTATGAAAAAAACATTCCTACTTGTTTTCTGCCTGTCCGCAACTGTAATCGTCAAGGCGCAATACGGCCCCCGTTTGTTTCTCGACATCCCGGCCATTTCTTTTGCGGTTCCGGATGTCACCAAGCCCAGCGCCCGAATGGGTATGGATCTCGGCACTGCATTTAATGTGGGTACACACTGGTCGGTGGCGCGCGTTGGCGGCGGCGGCAGGTTTTCACTCAGCCCCGATGCCGAAGATATAGCGGAATCTTTCCAGATCAATCCGTACCTCCTGGCAGAGGTCGGCGCTGGTATCTATCGCTCGAATGGCAACAAATGCTCCCGGACGCAGCAAAACGCCTTTACAATTCTGGCCAAAGGAGGGGTGAATTATAGTTTTTATACCAAAGATGAAAAGAAAATCACCAATGAAACCGGCGTGATCGACTACACAGTCGGCGCAGAATTCGGCTACTTTTTTATCCGGGATATCTTCAAAAATTACGAACTGTTCCTCAGCGCCAACTACCACACCAAAGCGGAGGTATTGTCGGGCAATATCGGACTGAAGTTGTTTTTGAATTTGAAAGCAGATCGGGACTGAGAACGTGAATCGTGAGTGGTGAATCGTGAGTGGTACTTTGCCCAAGTCTACTATATAAAGCTTGGGCAAAGTACCACTCACGACTCACCACTCACGTTTACATCTGGTATTTCACATCTTCCGCAGCCACAGTTGGCGGCGTTTCGGTAGTGACTTCTTCGCCGCCGACGCTTTCCAGGCCCTCCTGGGTGTAATCGGGCGCTGTTACGCCGCGCGGTGTAAATGGCATCACCAACGGATTCTCCTTCTTATCAAACCAGTTAATCAATTGATCTACAGTAATTTGAGGCGCTTCATGTTCTTCATACTGTTCCAGATCGCTGACGCCCAGCATGTCCGCGCCGATGTATTGTCCCAACTGATAATAGGCTTCCCACTGAATTTCGTCAAAAAACTGGTCGCTGGTAGACTCGTGCGGAAAGTCGGGGTGGTAAATCTTGTATTTGTACGTGCCGAATTTCAGGCGATCTTCTTTTTCCGACAAAATAGGTTTGCCGGTAGGCGCCAGCACCGATGATTTGACATAAATAAAAGTCCCCACTTTACGCGGCTCGGCATAGTTGATCACACAGTTGGTTTCCTTCTGCGTAACCGGGTCGATGACCTTGTTGTCCTCCCACCATTGATAAATATCTGCTACGGCAAAACGTTTTTTGGAATACACCTGCGATGGGCGAGGCCGGATGAGGTCTTCCGGTTGTTCGTTTTCGCGGAAACGGATTTCGAGCCCAAGTTCGTTGCGGGTGCGGATAATCAGGTTGTTCAGGTCAAAAAAGGAGTACAGTTTATCTTCTCCGGCATCTACGGCCACCACGAGCCGGCAGCCGCGGCGCAGCAGTTCGTAAGCGCCCAGGTTTTCGATATGCCCGCCGTCGGAAATATTGATCATTTTGTTATTGGAGCCGATACGGCCCAGCAATTCGCGGAAAAAGTAAGCCGGCCACCAGGGGAACGCACGTTCTTTCACCAAAATACGGGGGTTGGAAATCCAGAACCCCAGGCGCGCATTCAGCACAGTCATCATGACGCTCAGGACTTTATTGGAGTACATGCCCATACCCGGATTCACGGCAGCGGCTGAAATAGTCACTGCAGCGGGCATGGTCATGCGCTGGTAATCCCAGTAGCGGTTGGTCGGCACATATCCCACCAGTTTGGAACCGCAGTACAAGGGGCTCAACAGAAAATAATCGCTGGTTTTTGTGCCTTTAAATACGTCGTCGCCGGCAGGATTGAGCAGGTTCAGACAGGTATTAATCAGCGGATACGGTGCGATGTAGTCTTTTTCCTGGTCAGAATTGGCATTAAATATATCCTTGAGCGCGATGTTGTGGTATTTTCCGGAAAAACGGAGGAACAGGTCAGCCAGTTGCTTCCGGTAATAGCGGTGAAAACTCA
>JADLCC010000487.1 GCA_020847425.1 Saprospiraceae bacterium | reverse complement strand
CCGCCTTTCGAGGCTACTTTTCCAATCCAGTTTTCGCAACTGAGTCCGGCCTGGTTGTACAGGTCGAGCGCTCCGGTAAACGTCTGGCTCACCAGCAGTTCCGCTTCGGATTCCGAAAAACCCATTTGTTGCGCGGCTTCCATCATGGCATTCATAAAAAAGTAGACATAAGCGGGGCCCGAGCCCGAAATAGCCGTCGAGGCATCGATCATTTCTTCCCGTTCCACATACAAGGTTTTGCCTGTTGTATTGAGCAGGTTTTGTACCATGACCAGTTCGATGCGCGTGACGGGATCGGTAGAGGTGAAAGCGGTGACGCCTGCGCCGATCTGGGCAGGCAGGTTGGGCATGGCCCGGATGACTTTGTTTACACCCAGCGCTTCCGAGATGGTTGCCATCCTAACCCCTGCCATGATGCTCAAAAAAACCTGCCCGGGTTGAATGTAGTCGCGTATTTCAGCGAATAACTTGCCCGAATCCTGTGGTTTTACGGATAAGATCAACAAATCCGCTTCCGGCACACAATGCCGGGGATCGCTGAAAAAGCGCCCTTCATGCGTTTGACTGAGGTGGTTGGCTTTTTCGTAAGTGCGACACAAAACCATCAGGTTGCCGGCGGTGACGATACGGCTGCGCAGAAAACTTTGGGCATAAGTGAGGCCCATATTGCCTCCGCCGAGAATGAGAATATTCATGATAGATAGAATGACTTTGCGCAAAAATTTGACTTTTCTGCTTCAATCTGTAATTTTTCACCACATAGTTCACAATAGTTTTTCCACATATGTAAGTGTGTAAAATTTGTTTTGCTTAATTTCTTTACAAGTGATTGAGTATCAACACGGATAACCAATAACTAATAACGGATAACTACTAAAGTACCGGATTAAATTAGTATTGGTTATTTTTCATACAAATGCTTGAGTATCAAGCCGGATAACTGATAACGAATAACGGATAACTACTTATGTCTTTCTTCTATGTATCTATGTGGTAAAAAAATGATGCACATGAAACAAATCTATCTTTTTCCCACAGGATTCCTTTGCCTGGTAGCGCTACTTTTCTCCTGCGAACAAGCACCACAAAGCACTGATAATAAAGCAGATATGCAGCAACGTCCCAGCTATGCCATAGCCATCCATGGTGGCGCAGGCACGATCACCAGGGCTAGTATGACGCCTGAAAAAGAAGCCGCTTACCGCACGGCGCTCGACTCGGCGCTGCTGATCGGCGAAACAGTGCTCCGGCAGGGCGGAACCGCCCTCGATGCGGTGGAAAAAACCATTGTTTACCTGGAAGACTGCCCGCTTTTTAATGCGGGTCGCGGCGCGGTATTCACCCACGAAGGGCGCAATGAACTCGACGCGAGCATCATGAGCGGCAGCAACCAGAAAGCGGGCGCTGTGGGTAGCGTAATGATCGTAAAAAATCCCATCCGGCTGGCCCGGGCGGTGATGGACCAGTCGGAACACGTTTTTCTGACCGGCCGAGGCGCCGAACAGTTTGCAACGGAGCACAATATTGAAACGGTTGACCCCAAATGGTTTTATACCGAACAACGCTGGAAAACCCTGCAGGAAATGCTCGAAGAGGAAAAAATGAAAGGCAAAACGGGCAGCCTCGAACCTGCTACCCGTGATTACAAATTCGGGACGGTCGGCTGTGTCGCCATGGACCAGCAGGGCCACCTCGCAGCGGGTACCAGCACGGGTGGTATGACGAACAAGCGCTGGAACCGTTTGGGCGATTCGCCGGTTATTGGCGCAGGCACTTACGCATCCGACGATGCCTGTGCGGTTTCCTGCACCGGCCATGGCGAGTTTTTTATCCGCTACGCTGTTGCCCATGATGTCTGGGCGCTCATGTCGTACAAAGGCCTGTCACTCGCGGATGCGGCCGACTTTGTGGTCAATAAAAAACTTGTGGAAAAAGGCGGGGAAGGCGGCCTCATCGCAGTAGATAAAAACGGCAACATCGCCCTGCCGTTTAACTCGGAAGGAATGTACCGGGGTTATGCCAAACCCGGCGAACGGAAGATCCTGATCTACAAGGAATAATGGGTTAAGTAAAAGAGCAAAATTGCAAAGAGCAAATGGCAATGTTAATCAATGAGTTACAGAAGAATTAGTTCAAACTAATTTTGCTTGATTACTTAACACGAATCAAAATCATGTCGTCGACGAAAATAAACACATCGCAAATTGTTGTAAACGAGCAAATTACACTCGAGCCTTTCCAGCCGGAAGACAAGGCTGCGCTGATTCTTTACCTCAATGATCCGGTGCTGTATGCCAACACGCTGAAAGTGCCGAACCCCTACACGGCCATCCACGCGGAGGAGTGGCTCTTGCGGGTGGAAGCGGAAAAAGATGCGCCCGGCGGCATCGCCAACTGGAGCATCCGGCACCGGGAAGCGGGATTGATCGGCGGCATTGGCGCATTTATGAAAACGGGACTGGACGGCCACCTCGACGAAATCGGGTACTGGCTGGCCGAACCTTTTCGGGGACAGGGCATCATGACCGAAGTGGTGCGCCGCTATACGGAATGGTTATTTGATACCCGGCCCGCGCTGCGGCGCATCGAAGCCGGCGTTTTTGCGCACAATCCGGCGTCAGCAAGGGTCCTGGAGAAAGCCGGCTTTGTGCGCGAAGGATATGCCCGGCAGTTGCACGAGAAAAACGGGGTGTTTATTGATGCTATTCTGTTGGCGAAACTTCGTTATTAGTTATTCGTTATTGGTGGTGGTAGTGGGCCATCTGTACTAATGCCGGGCTTCTCGATAAAGAATGCCTAAAATTAGTACAGATGGCCCACTACCACCACCAATAACGAATAACCAATAACTAATAACCAATAATAACTTTCCGCTGCACCGCCCCTTTCTCCGTTGCCAGATCCAGCCAGTAAATACCTTTTGGATATTGGGACAGGTCTGTTTGGAAAACGGCATTACCGGCGGGCAATTCCAATTGCCGGGTTTGCAGGGTACTGCCCTGGGTGTTTTTCACCGTAACCAGCAGGCTGCCGCCGATGAAACCATCCAGTTCGGTGGTCAGTGTGGCAGCAGTAGGATTCGGGTACATGCGCAGGTTGCCGGCCCAGGTTGGAACAGGCGCGCTGACGATGCTCGAATCCACCACAGCCGTTACAGGTATTTTTTCACTGCTGCATTCGTAGCCGTAAAAATCGATTTCCCAGTTGTAGAAATAGTAGTAGCGCTCGAGACCGAAACTGGAGTTTTTGATGCTCACCACATCTTCGATCACATACGGGAATGTGATGCTCTGGTTGCTGCGGTACAGTTGAGGGCCGCCGCTACCGAGGTATGTTTGGTTCACACTTCCATCTGTGGTCAGCACAAAGTCAGTACCCACCGGAACGTCAAAATCAAGATCGATTACCGTGGTACCAACGAGCAAATCGACCTGGGTAGACTGAATCACCTGGCCGTTGCTGTTCAGCAGGTCAATTTTTCTGGTGCCCGCTTTATTGGTGTACACTTTTGTTTTCAGCAATTTAAACGGTGCAAAACAGTCGAAAATAAGCGTGCCGTTGTAGTTGTTGTCGCTGTTGACAGAGCCCGCATGGTTGGTCATTCCAACAAACTCGTTGGGCGTATCAAAACCGGAAGTGGCGGAAACCCAGTATGTGGTGCTCACGCCCAGTACGGGCGTTTGAAATATTTCACCGGAGAAAATCGGCGTTGCATCCCCCTGGTTGGCGTACCAGTTCAAATTATCGCCGCTGGCTACCAGTGTGGCGCTGTTGTCTATGGCTATGGTATCGCCCGTAACAACAGGCGCTTCGGTGCTGAGTACGCTGACGGAGACCGGCGCCGAGGTAAAGTCATCGCAAAGCCCTTGTGTGGTAACGCTGTAAACGCCCGGTTCGGCCGCGGTAATGCTTTGTGTGGTAGCGCCGTTGCTCCACAGGTAGGAAGCCGCCGGGGATGAATTTAGTTGAACGGAACCGCCGGCGCAAAAAACAGTGTCGCCCGCCACTGTCAGGGTAGGAATTTCCACCGGATCAACAAGGATACGGACCACATTGGAAACCGAGGAGCAGCCTTCGTTATTGGTAACCGTCACTTTGTAGTTACCCGTTGCAACAGCGGTAATGGATTGAGTTGTATCGCCAGTACTCCAGTTGTACAGATAGTCGGCAGGAGCGCTGATCACAGTGCTTTCGCCGCTGCAAAAAGTAGTGTTACCTGCTGCGGCAATGGCTACCGGGGCAGCCACGCATCCGCCTTCATACAGGGTAATGTATTGATTTACACCAGGTAGTGTCAATACATCGTGTGTGCCGGAAGGCCAGTTGACCACAACCGAATCAATTTGTGTGAGCTGTCCCATCCCGAAATGAATCAGCATGGAATTCATAATACCGTAACTTTCACCGGAGCGTACTTCGCGCACCTGGATGCCCAAAGCGCTGTACAGGATAATTTTTGCGCCGACGCCGTTGCGATTGCTTTGAACGCCGCGCAGGTTGAGTCCGAAGTAATTATTCTCGTTGCGGTTGTTCATCCACAATGCATCGGGAATATCGCTGGGTGTGGTGTAAATATTCGCATAACCGCCATAAATATCCTGGAATCCGTCGTTGTTCAGGTCGCCGATGGCAAATGACTCCATGTCGTTGTTATCGAAAATATTATTTACAACCGAAAAGGTTTTATCCCCGTGGTTTTTGAGCAGGTAATGTGCTGAACCCGCTACAAGAATATCGACATAGCCGTCGTTATCGAAGTCGCGGAACACACCCTGTATGGCCGTGCCCTGGATGGTGTTTTGGATGCCTGCCGCAGCCGAAATATCGGTAAAGTGGCCGGCCCCGTCATTTTCCAGCAATTGGGAGGACACGTCGTGGTTGGTAATAAAGCAGTCGAAATCGCCGTCGTTGTCGATATCGCCGAAATCAGCCGTCCAGCTCTGCGCGCCGATGCGCAGGCCCGATGCATTTGTAACGTCCTGGGTGTAGGTGCCGTCGCCGTTGTTCAGGAACAACTGGTTGATCCGGCGCGGATCTGTAGGGCTGTTTACCCCCTGGCGGCATTTGGCGATGTAGAGGTCTGTGAGGCCGTCGTTGTTCACGTCGCTCCACACGGAACCGTAGTTACCGGAATTGTCTGAAACCGGTAAGGTCGTCAGGTCGATCCAGTCGGATTGAAAAGTGAACGAACCGTCGCCATTGTTGCCGAAAATACGTGCAACACCATCGTCGTGGCACACAAAAGCATCGAGCCAGCCGTCGTTGTTCACATCGGCAAAGTTGACGCCCTGCACAAAAGTCTGCGGCGCGCCCATAACATAGGTGCTGAAAGCGGAGCCGTCTTCATTGGCTGTAATAAATTTAATACCGTCATAACTTCCGCCCGACATGATATCACAAATGCCGTTGTTGTCCACGTCGGCAGCGCACATGCCCCACTGGCTTTCGTTGGAAACCGGGTCGAGTACCTGTTGCGTAAAGGCTTGATTGGCAGCCGCCTGATAGGAAATCGACAGGTTTTTGCCCTGGTTCAGGCGGACGATATCGTCCAGGCCATCACCATTCACGTCGACCACAGCGATGGCTACGCCGCTGTAATGGTTAACCGGGGTCAACAGATCGGTACGTTTGGTAAAACCGATCTGGGCAACTAAACTTCCACTGAGCAGCAAGGTCAGCGGCAAAAGCAGGTTTGGTAGAAATTTCATTAGAAGGACATTAGATTGATGCTGAAAAAGGCCGGAAAGGTAACAGGAAAAATGATGACTGTGGTACGGGAGCGGCAGTTGGCAAATGCCCGACATTTGAAGGTAGTCCGAAGTCCGAAGTCGACAGTGCGAAGTCGGCGTCGGTAGGGACGCAATCGTAAAATAGTTGCAGCGCCGCGTAAGATTTGTAGATCATTGTGACCGTGTTCATAAGGTGCAGCGCACCGTAAGATTATATTGCGGTGCGCTGCACCTTCAACAATATGAGGGCATCTGTTGCTACAAATCTTGCGCCGCTCTGCGGCTGTTTATTCCACTCCATTTTCACAAAACCCAAGCGCAACGCCGCAGGACCACCTGCAGGGGCGCAAAGAATTTCACCTCATGATTGTGGGTTTCCCTTCAATCGTAAGTAGTATTTGTATAAAAAAGCAAAGGAGTAAGAAACACCATTTAGTAAGGCATTTTGTCGAATAATACCTGCATCTTCGAGTAAACTGATAATCTTTCGACATTCTTCTCTTTTTTCTGACCCAGGTTTTTCACTTAACTCAAAAACATTTTCGATAAGTTGTTCTAAATTATCTTTAGAAATAGTTTGTTGACGGTAGGGCTCTAGTTTCGGATTGTTACCACTGTGCATTGTTTTGATAAGTGTAGTAAGCGACTCATCATAGTCCTTTAAGATATCATTTAGGTGTGCTTCGGCAGCAAATTGTCGTGCCTCAGCCTTTGTAAAGAACCGTCCGGGGAGTATTGGTTCGTTTGATCCTACATGTTTTTCAGAGGCATCTTTAAAGGAGTAAGCTAATAACGCAATAAATGGTCGAAGGCTAATGACATCATTTGCATTTTTTAGATTTCGGTGAAACCATGTGTAAGATTTGCCAAAATTTGGAGTATTATGGAAAATGTTTTCTCCAAAAAAATTGTCAACTAAAAATACTAATTGTTCTTTTTCTTCTAATGGAATTTGAGCATCATGTTGCTCAAATAATTTGGAAATAAATGATACTAACTCTGGTTTGTCAGGGTTATGAAAAAGTAGCCAGTTGATAAATTTTTCACTTGTTTGGGTATATACTACTTTGAAAAAATATGCGAATAGTTCATCAGTAGTCCAATCGAGAGAGAGAACTTTGTTTTCTAACGCTCTAACATTGTTGATGTATTGTATCTTATGAAATAGGTCAGTTCTAATAAATATTTTTAAGTATAAATTTGAGTAAGGGTTGAACTGCCCCAGTTTGATTAATTGTGATATTGGATGTCCATCTTTATTCCATTCAGAAGTTTCGACAATTTTGTCTAGATAATCAAATGAAATTACAACTTTTATATTTTTTGTTTTTAATATTTCATTGATTGCCCTTAATTCATGCTCAATATCTAATATCTTTTCTGTTTTAATATATGATTCAATACTTTTTCGAGTAGTTTCGTCACTCATGATGTCAAAATGTATAATATTTGATTTATAAATATCAGAAAATTTTTGTACCAATACATTCCAAATATATACGGACCAAAACCTTCTGTAATATACATCTCCCTTCTCACGAATATTTTCAGGATTAAAGTCAAGGCTACGTAAATGTAACACGTTCGCTTTATCAACGATATTAACGAAGCGAAAATCTTCAGAAATATTACAAAATTTTTTTAATTTTTCAACAAAAGATGATTCTTCTAGTGCATGATATAAAAGCGTTTTTCCAGTACCTTTATAACCGCGAACAATGAACATTTCTTTTAAAAAAAGGTCTCGTAAATAATTTCTAAAGTAGTAATACTTATTTAAAAAATTTTCTTTTTGAATTTGATCGAGATTTTCTGCATAATTCAATTCATTTTGTTGTACAAAAAAATCTCGTAAAGGATTTAGTATCTCTAAACGGGAAACGGGTTCTACATTGCGCCCAACAGATAATTTAGCGTATTGCTCGTTGGGATCGGGGGGGACTTCAAAGTGCAAGTTTTTTTTTTCAATTCTTTGAGAAAGATACTCCAGAAAACGGTCACCTTTGCCATTTTGATAGTCGGTGAAAGCATATCGAACTGGATCTGTATAACGTAATAATATGTCACTTTCAGTATCAGTAGGGGTGCCAATTTTTGACATGAGTTGATCATATTGAATCCCCCATACTTCTGGAATCAATTCATTATTGGTATATCTGTTATATTCTTCAATTTGGTTTTTCAAATCATTAAAACTTTGTTGTGCATCAGATGAGATTGAGCTGAGGACAACAATTTCAAGCGAATTATTTTTGTTCTGGTTTTCAGCAATAATCGTATTTAAAAAATTATATAGCCCAGGTATGTTTTGTTTATTTGTACCAAATAAGCCTACTACAATATCCGAAAGTCGAAGGACAATGTTACTAAAAACATCATTGAATCCAGTACGAGAATCTATTAATATTACGTCTGGGTGGTAGGTATTGCAAGCATGCTTAAGCAAATATTGAAATTGCTCGACGATGTAATTGGAATTCCCTAAATCCAATCGCGCCAATCCATGCAGATAATGATCTTGATGGGTTCGCAGATCTGTGGGAGCAAAATTTGGAGAGGCAATATTTCTAATGCTTATATTGCCGGCATTCATTACATAAATGGTGCCTTTTTCGCCAGCATAGCCTAATGGGTCACCTGAAGCTCCTGCTGAAATTGTATGAATATATTGAGTTATGTCTACAGCCTCGCCTTCAGGCAAATAAAAAGAGTCCGTCAAATATTCAACAATCCCTCCTTTTGAAGCCAGACTATCTTCATCCATCCCAAAGAAATTAATAAGCCCAGGGGCCTCAAAGTCACAATCCAAGATTAATACTTTTGATCCAGTTCGTCTGGCATGATAAGAACATACTGATGCCAGTGCGGTTGTGCGGCCAACCCCACCCTTGTAGCTGTAAAAGCTTACGATTGGGGGTAGGTCAGAATTGTTGACTGGAGGGTACTTGCCAAATGCGTTATCAAGTCGACGAGTTACTCCTTCAAAACTAGAGGCAGTTTCAAAAAAAATATCATAGTAATCTTTATCCTCATTATAATCCTCTATGCTAACCTCACGAATATCAATAGAAGGGAACATCTTGGGATCATCAATGTTAATTTCTTCTCCGTCTGGTTCAGGATTTCCAATAGGTACTTTAACTTTTATTTTAGATAGGTCTACTTTAAATTGTTTAGTTTCGTCAAAAATATAGATACTTGTGGCATGGTTAAGATGCTTGACGAGTTTGTATTTGAAAGGGATGGCAGTTCTAATTTGCTCTTTCTGCAAGTAGTCCAGAATTGCAGTTAGCTGCTGAAATGAATATATCATAATACAGAAAAATTATGCAACAAAGATTTAGTTGCTTGAAAAAATGTCTCAATATCAGGTTTGTTGATGATGAGACCATTGGCTTCATAATGATAACGGATAGTTGGCTCCCAGCTTTCTTGCATGTCACGTGATATACCCTCTGCTGGAGTAACAATGACTATTGGGAGAACATTTCCAAGATTCTTTAGGTAATTTGGAACGGAATTTGAACTTGATACATCTAAATCTTGTATTACTGTTTCTGACCAGTTTTTGTCATGCATTGAAGTAAAGGAAAAATGGCGCATTTTGGGTATCCTATTTGAGTTTCGCCAAAGATCTTCGTTATCTGAATCATTCAAACTATGGCAATCTGTTAAATAGCGATATTTTATAGCACATTCCACAACATACCCGCATAAATAAAAAATATTTTTTAAAATTTCGTCTTCATGGATACTTTTAAGATTAGATGTGTTGGGCAAGCCAACGTAACGCCATAGGATTTTGCATGTATTGAAATGTTGCAAAGCCGCATCTCGGTAATTGCGGACAACCATTTTAATTGGAGGGATAGTTTTGACAATAGACATTTTAAAAAAATAAGTTGGCTAACGTAAAGGTATAAAAAAAGCCGTTTCACAGCATCACCTGCGAAACGGCTTTTTTACAAAACACCAAACCCCTATCGAATCACCGTCACGTCACCGCGGTACAGCAGCACCCGGTCGTCGAGGAATTCCACTTCCACGATATAGACATAAACGCCCGGATTGACCACGTCGCCTTTGTAGCGGCCGTCCCAGCCTTCCGAGAGGTTGTCATTGTCGGGGAAAAAAGTTTTGCGTTCGTACATCAATTCACCCCAGCGGTTGAACACCTGCATGAAATTGATCTGTTTCACCCCGGCGCCTGCGTACACATTGAAGTGGTCGTTCTGGCCGCTCGGGTTGCCCGGCGTGAAGATATTCGGAATAAATACGTTGCGGTTCGGGTCGACATTGATCAGTACGGAACCTGTGCCGACGCAGCCGTTTTCGTCGAATACCACGAGGCTAAATGTTTCAGACTCGAAGGTATAAGCCGTCGGGTTGAGCGCTGTCGGGTTGAGCAGCAGGTTGGCCGGAGTCCAGATGAACGAATCGACCACTGCACCGGTAATAATCGGTTGTAGTACGAGCGAGTCACCCAGTTCTATTTCTATTTCATCCGGGTCAAAACTGACTACAATCGGAGCAGGTTCGTCTATCGTGATCGTATCGGTGTATTCGCAGTTGCGCACATCGAAATAAGTGATGTAGTGCTCGCCGCCGCCGACGGTAATCGGGAAATCCTGTGAAAGTTGCACGCCGAAATCGACGCTGAACTGGTAAGGACCGCCTGCGCCGCCCAGAATAGTATCGATCACCAAAGTTGTTTCGTCGCCGTTACACACCAGCGGTTCCCAGGGCAGGTAAGAGCCCTGCACCGGAGGAGGATCGCTCAGCACTAGGTTACTCAATACACCGGTACAGCCCGCCGCATCGGTGGCTGTGACCGCGTAAGTGCCGGAACTCAGGTTGGTGGCTGATGCCACTGTACTGATCACGTTCGTGCCGTCCGACCAGGAGTAAATGATGGTGCCGATATTGCCGCCGGTGACCACTACGCTCAATTCGCCGTCCGTTCCGCCGAAACACTGGATATCGCGGCCGGGGCCCTCTGCCAGTACAACTGGTTCGGGTTCAATTACTTCGGTGCTGTACACGCCGGTACAACCATCTTTATCCGTAATGGTAACACTATAAATGCCTGCTGCCAGGTTGCTTACCGTTGCAGTTGCATCGGCATTGGGCGTGTTCCACAGGTAAGTGAATGGGCCGCCGTTGCCGCCGCTGCCTGCTACAGTGACGCTGCCGTCATCCGTTCCATTGCAGGAAGTGGAAGTGCTGTCGAGGGCGGTAAACGCTACTGCCGTCGGACCGTCGATGAAAACAGAGTCAACGAGGAAGCAGTTGCCGCCGTCGGTGATCGTCACCCGGTTGATGCCTGCACACAGGTCCGTGCGCAGGGAATCCGTACTGCCGCCCTGCCAGACAAAACTGAAGTTGCCGGAAGTCGGAGGAGTGGATGCGAACTGAACCACGGGCGCCGCCTGTCCATCGCAGGTGCCGAAGCAGGAAACTGCCTGTATCTGGGCTGCCGGGAAGGTATTGACAATCGCAGGCGGTTCCGTCAATGTGAAATCGCCCGTTAGCGTACAGCCCTGCGCATCCGTCACCACGACGGAATAAGGGCCTGCGATTACGTCGATCAGGGTACCGGTTATCTGGCCGCTCGGCGACCAGAGGAAATTGTAATTCGGATTGCCGCCGCTGACACCAACGCTGATGCGGCCGTCGTCATAGCCAAAACAGGTAGGCAACAGGAATGTCGTATCTGAAAAGGCCATTACTTCCACACTGTCGAGCGTAAGTGTGTCCTGTGTGCCGCAGCCCAGGTCGTCTACAACGGTAACGACATAGGTACCGCCCGGCAAATCGCAGATCTGTGCGGTATTGCTTGGTAAAACAGTGCCGCCCAGGGTCTGCCAGGTAAAGTTGGTGCCGGTAGAGGTCAGTACCGTCAGACAGCCGTCGCTACCGCATCGCACGGAAACGGAATCGATGCCATCAATAGTAGGTGGCGCAGGCAAAGCCAGGTCAAAACTCAAAGAGTCCTGGCAGCCGTTGACATCCGTTACTGTAATCGTGTAGGTGCCCGGAATCAGGTTGTTTACGAAAGAAGTATTGGCATTGTTGGCATTGGCACTCCACAGGTAAGTGTACAATGGCCCGCCCGAACCGCCGCTTGTGAAAGTGCTGATGGCACCGTCATTTTGGAAGGTACAGGAAGGTTGTGTCAGGTTGATGGTATCAATTTCCAGTTCCGGAGGAGAAGTGATGACTACCGTCAGCGTGTCGGCACAACCTGCCGCATCAGTAGCCAGTACATTATAGGAACCCGCGGCCAGGTCGTCATACGTCGAAGTCGTGGCCGTATTGGTTTGGGTAAAGCCGTTGGGCGCCCAGAAGAAATTGTAGGTCGCACCAGTAGGGGGTGTTTCCTGGACTTCCACGGTAGCCGAACCATTATCCAGTTTGGCGCAGGTCGTGTTGGACTGGCTGTTCAACACCAGTTCGAGCACCCGCTGGTTGTTGAGGGTTACCTCATCGGTAATCGTACAGCCGTTTGCGTCGGTGATGGTTACAAAATAGGAGCCGGCGCAGAGGTTGGTCAGCAAGAACGGATTGGAGTTGCCAGTACCGTTCGGCAGCGGACTGGGCGGCGTCGCAACATCGGCGGTGAATTCCCAGCTGTAATCGTAGGTATTCGAGCCGCTGGTGGTGTAAGGTGTACCACCGGTAGAGGTATAAGAAATGGAACCGTCGCAGATCCCGGTACAGGACGCGGGTGCTACAGTTACGTTTTGGTCGCTGATCACAGATGGTTGGCCCAAAGCGCCGGATGCAACAGCCGTACACTGGCTGGATACATCCGTTACCGTAACGGAATATGCGCCTGCGGCAACACCCGTTTGAACGGCTCCCGTAGGATTGGGTACACTAGCAGGAAGCCAGTTGAAGGTGAACTGGGGTGGACCGGGATTGTTGACCGGTGTTGTGCCGATGAGCACACTTGCTGTGACAACACCGTCTGCAAAGCCGTTACAAGTGGGTAACTGACTGGTAACATCCAATGCAACGCCGAGGGTTTGGAGATTGATGCTGACGGTATCGTTGAGCTCCGTTCCAAAACCATTGTTATCCGTGATACGAATCAGGTAGTCGCCGGTTGATAATCCCGGGTATGTGACGGTGCCGCCGGCAGTCGGAATATTCATAATGCTAACGGCGCCGAGCGGGTTTATCCGCTGGCGGATGACCTCATAAGGCGCCGTACCACCGGTTACCGTTACTTCGATACTGGCCGTACCGGCACAGGTAGTATCTACTACAGAAAGAGCATAACTCAATGGCAAAAAGTCGACACAAAGTTGGCCGTCGATAGCCGTTAAGGCAACGGCCTGACCCAAAGCATCTTCAATATTAATGGCTGAAGGTGAATTTGTTATCCCCAGAGGCGTACATTCCCCCAGGTTTCCAATCACCGTAAAACAGATCTCCATCAGGGTTTCATCATCCGGAATACTGATGACGTTTCCAAGGTTGACCTGGTCGTAAATAATCGCGCCCAATCGTCCCTCTGCAGTGGACTGGGTATTCAGGTTGCTGGCATTAAAAGTACCGATAGCAGGGTGCGCGTTCTGTACAGTATTGAACTCAAGAATCGTAGGGTCCCAGTTCAGCGAAAAAGATGCGCCTACGAGGTTGAAATTTTGAACCGTGATCGGAATACAAATGGTTGATCCGGGAGGAGATACGGTGTCTGGCAATGCAAATACCACATTGTCCATGGCATTACAACCGGCCATGTTGATCTGGAAAGTATGTCCGCAACTTTTACCGTCTTCTACTGTCACATCGTAAGTGCCGGGTTGTGGCACAGAGAAAATTACGTCGGCGCCATGGAACAACTGGGATGCGGCAGTATGAATCACTGCTTTTATCGTCGGATCGCTTGCCAAAGTAATTGTGATGGTGTAAACAGCCTGGGTATTCCATTCCGGGTAACCGCCTTCAATACGGAATTTACCCAGACAGTCGTTGCCAAAGTTGGTAGAAACGCCGCTTTCCTCAATGGCATTCATGTAAAGCACCTTGAATTCTACACCGGTATTGACATTCACACACGGACCGGCCGGATTGCCCTCAAATCCCTGGGTCGCAAAAACATCCAGGGTAATAGGGGCAAAATGCAGCAAAATCGGTTGCCCGCTGTTAAATGCGGTCTGAAGGCCTCCGTTGTTGATGAAAGCAATATCGCCATTTGGCTGATCTGTTGCTACCCAAATACCATTGGTCGCACCCGGCAAAATACAAGGGTCTGTCAGGACCGTCGCCAGGTTATCGCCCATAACAGTAGGGGCACAAGTGTAGAACGCCCAGCCGATACCCGGTAGCGTAGCCGGCTGCGGATCGCCTGACAGGTCAGAGTCTCCGTTGTGGTCGATTAAGATTTGGTCGTTCCTGCAAAGGAAAATGGTGTCCTGCGGCCCTGTCAGGTTGGTATCATTGCTCTGACCGGTAAATGCGCCGAGTTGAAATGTGCCTGCATTGTTGCACATCATTTCGGGACTGTTCCCCGACGGATGGAAGGCAGGGGTGACATGGGTCGGAACTGAGATGTTCTTAGGAACCTGGGCATGAAGAATCGTTGTCGTGCCCAACAGGCAGATGAACAACGGGATTAGCAATTTGTACATGCGTGATGTGTAAGAATTTAACAAAGAATTGGTGGATGTGATTAACAAAAGCGGGATTTATGCCAAATCAGATACAGTACTTGTAAAAAATGCTGTTCAAAGCGGGCAACTTTAACGTATCGGCGGGACACTTGCGGCCTACAATAAGGGTGCCATGTGCACGCAGAATGGCCGCAAAAGTAGACATTTGACACCTATCAAACATATCAAATTCAAAACAAATATTTAAATAATATGAGTATTACCTTTTTTGAACGACGCCACTGAACGCCATCTTAACTTTATTTATTGCTGACCGGACCATTCCAAACCTTTCCATTGAGTATTATTGTTTCGATCAAATCGCTGCCAAAGGCGTAAGGCAGGTATGCCAGCGAAGGAATCGGTTTGCTGATAAACAGGTTGGCAACCTTGCCCGGAGCAATCGTGCCGTACCGGTCTTCAAGTTCCATGGCGCGCGCACCGTTGAGGGTAACCGCCTGAATGGCTTCTTCCGGTAACATTTTCATTTTGATACAGGCCAATGCGACGACCAGCGACATGCGCCCGGAAGGCGACGACCCGGGATTGTAATCGGTCGCCAGCACAACCGGCAACCCGGCGTCGATCATTTTTCTGGCCGGAGCATACGGAATACCCAGGAAAAAGGCACAGGATGGCAGCAGGGTAGGCAGGGTGTCGCTCTCCAGCAGTGCCGCTATTTCTGCGTCGCCGGTGTATTCGAGGTGGTCCACTGAAATGGCGCCGGCTGCAATTCCCGCCTGTACGCCGCCGGTATAACCCAGTTCGTTGGCGTGGATTTTGGCTTTCAGGCCATATTGTGCCGCTGCCTGCAGGATCTGTGCCGTTTCTTCTACGGTAAAAAATCCTTTGTCGCAAAAAACATCACAATAGTCGGCCAGTTTTTCTTCGGCCACCGCAGGCAGCATTTCATTGATAATCAGTGCGATATAATCCGCTCTTTTGTCCTTGTAGGCTGCCGGAACGGCATGTGCGCCCAAAAAAGTGGCTTTGACGGGAATCGGACTGACGGTACGCAGGCGCCGGATCACGCGCAGCATTTTTAGTTCGCTTTCCAGGCTGAGCCCGTAGCCGCTTTTGATTTCTATGGCCCCGGTGCCATAACCGATCACTTCCTGCAAGCGCTGCCAGGCGTCTTCAAAGAGTTGGTCTTCGGATGCGAGTTGCAGGCGCCGCGCCGAATTCAGGATGCCGCCACCTTGTCTGGCGATTTCCTCATAACTCAGTCCGCGAATCCGGCTGACAAATTCTTCTTCCCGGCTGGCCGCAAAAACGATGTGGGTATGCGAATCGCACCAACTGGGAAAAACCATTCGCCCGCTTGCATCTATGGTCTGATCGGCCGTATCCGGGCAGTCCGTCATCGGGCCGAACGAATGGATCAGATCGTCTTTTACCAGCAAAAAGGCGTTGTCCAGCGTGGGCAATTGGGCCATTTCAGCCCCTTTGGACAATGAACGCCGACTTGTTTCGGCCTGCACAATCGTTTTGATATTGCGTATCAGTAAGGAGGACATATTTCGGATTTATTTTCAAAGGGCAAAACTATTTACTTTTGGCGGGCCGTTGTGATCTTTTATTTTTTACCACACAGGCACAATAGGTTTACACATACATCACATAGTACGTGCGGTGTTCTCTATATGATCTATGTGTAAACCTATTGTGCCTGTGTGGTAAAAAACACATCTGTCCTTCTTAAATTTTTTATAAAACTATGAAAATCAATTGTTTGAATACGCCTGTGTGCGGGATTGTTTTGGGCGTTTTATTGCTGGCGGCAGCTGGTTGCCAATCCTCCGCGACGTGTAAGTATAAACCTGCTCCGGTGTTTGAAGAGGGTTTGCCGCATGTATCGGAATACCATTTTGAAAAACAAGGCAGTCAGTCGCAGGAGCGCCTGATGCTCGATACGGGCGTGTTGCTGGAGATCAACCAGGATATCTGCAACGAATCGCGTCAGGAATACCGGTTCAATGTGAAGGGCAATTTCAGCCAGTTCCCCGATTCCTTGTGGCTGAAAGAAGCCACCCGCCAACTGGTTTTTCTCAGTACGTTTTCTCCCAAACAATCGGCTTTTAAAGCCTGGGCCGATGTCATCGAACTCCGCCGTTCCGATATGCGCCTGGGCGAAGACCGGGAAGTGGAACCCGGCGTGTTTGTACGGGTGGATCGTGTGCTTAGCCCGGAAGAGAGTACGCTGGTGCTGGTGTTTTCTCAGAAGTGAATCGTGAATCGTGAATCGTGAGAGGTGCTTCGCCAAGGCAAATGATTAAAGTTTGGGCGAAGTACTACTCACGACTCACGATTCACGACTCACTCTTTTAACCATTTCATTCAAATCCGGAGAAAGCCGTAAATAAAACGCCAGCGAACCAAAAATCAGGACATAGAGCCCCGAGCGGATGGCAATATCGAGCAGATCGTAGCCTGTCCTGGGGATAAAAAACACCACCGCATAAGCCAGCAAACCGGACAAAAGCGTGTACAATGTTTGTCTGGAAAAAGGTTGCAGGCGGAATTTGAACCACACCAGACTGACACTGACCAGGTTATAAGATGTGACGGAAATCAGGGTAGCGATGGCAGCGCCGGTGATACCCAGTTTGGGGACAAGCCACAAGTTCAGCGAGATATTTACAACTGCGAGTACGCACAAGGAGACCAGGGCATACCCGTAATATTTGGAATAATACATCATGTAGTTGTTCAGGCCCGTTCCCATTTCTACCAGCCTGGAAATGCCGATATACAGCAAAACATATTTCCCGATGGATACCTCATCGCTGTTCGACATGATATTGAACAGGTTGTCCACAGAGGTCCAGGTTGCTCCGAACAACAAAACGCCGATCACCAACAGGTTGATAGACACCTTTTTATACAGACTTTCCAGCGCCTGCCGGTCGTCGATAGCCAGGTATTGTGCCACGGAAGACGCACTGGCGGCGTACAAACCCTTGGTAGGAATGTCGATGGCCGCTGCGATATACGCTGCAATAGAGTAGATGCCCGCCGCTTTCACACTGCTCAGTGCGCCCACCATAAAAATATCCACTTTCGAGGCGAGTTGTAAGGCGAAACCACCCAGGGCGCCGAACAGAACAAACTGAAGCAACTCGCGCCGGAGCGCTGCGTCCAAGAATTGGGGTTGCGGCTTCCAGTGCCATTCTTTGAGCCAGCGCAGGTAAAAAATCAGGCTAACGAGCACCAATGCCGCATGCGTCATCAGTCCCCACAAAGCCATATCAAGGGAAATCCATTGTTGCCAGACGGCAATCAGCAAGGTGGGAACAATAATTTTTTGCGAAAAATCAAGCAACAGCGAAGGCACGACAATCCGCTTGAAATTGGAGGAATATACCCCCAGCACAACACCGAGCACGTAAAAAAATGCCAGGGGCAGGGCCATCCAGAAATACGTCGGCAACAAATCGCCGCCTGTTTTTGCCCGGGACTGCATGAAATGTACAATCTGGGGCCAGAAAACACCGATGAGCAGCCCGCTGATCACAAAACCGACGCAACACAACCCGATCAACAGCGCCACAAACCCGTGGTGCCCAGAGGCTTTGTCCTGAAAACGTGGAAAAAAACGAATGGCTACCGTATTGGCGCCCAGGGTAAATATCGGCAGCCCGATCATGCCGACCGATTGCAGCACCTGCACCAGTCCGTTGGCTTCCAGCGCATGCGGGTAAATAAACAGCGTACTGAAAGCGCCGATCATCAACCCTGCGAGGTTGACAATGGAGTATTTCAAAGTTTGCCGCCGAATTACACCCATGGTTGGAAAATCAGATCGTCTGGTAAACAAATCGTCCCGAAGGCTTCCGCTTTCGAGACGACGCAAATTTCTTAAAAATTATGTAGAGCGGGGATTATTCCGCAATAGCCAGTCTTTTCAACAGCATTCCTTTTTCATTCTGCACTGAAATGATGTAAATGCCCGCCTGCAGGGATGTAGTTTCAATCTCGAGTTGATTATCGCCCGGGTAAATGCGCAGCTCCTGTTGCATACAAACCCGGCCGGCGGCATCCATTACATGCAGTTTGGCATTCATGGTTACATCCGAACTGATATTGAGCCGGGCCGGAAGTCCTGCGGATACCGGATTGGGTGACAGGTCGGCCGTTACCACCCGCTCCAGTTCATTGGTAGCGGAGATATTGCGCGTTTTAAAAATACCCGTCTGCATGTTGTTGTTCGGATTACAAACATCCCATTCGTTGTAGACCCGAACGCG
Source organism: Saprospiraceae bacterium (assembly GCA_020847425.1). GTDB lineage: Bacteria > Bacteroidota > Bacteroidia > Chitinophagales > Saprospiraceae > M3007. Next base: position 13,145 of record JADLCC010000487.1, on the reverse strand, counting down.
CCAGTACAGGGTGCGGTTGTTGGGCAATGCCTGCGCCACACTTATACTGGTTTCGTTGTACAGGGTTTTGTAAAAAACACGGTTCTGTACGCTCATACTTGGTGTTAAAAACACTTCAACGACGTATACCGTGGCATTGGGCACCGCATTCCAGACCAGTTCAAAGTTATTGTATTGTACAATGTGGGAATCGATCGGGCTAAGCAGTTGTGCATGCAAATCGTCGTCGACACCCGGGCCCAGTTCGGACACTTGCAGGTAACTGGCGTGTTGGGATTGCAGGTTGGCGCGCATGGCCGCTATCTGTTCCGGAGTGAAGCGCGACTGACAGGCATCCGAGGCATAACCCATAATCAGGGTAGCATCCGAGCGGAAGGCTACATTGTTTGGGTCGTGTTGCAGTTGTTCACTTTGCTGGTTGTTGTTGCACTGCCAGCGGTCATTCAGGTAGTCGGGTGGCGTATCGCAGAAAAAATCGCCGGCATTTTCACAATTGGAACCATCCATACGCTCCACCAGCCGGTTATCGCCTACGGTAGAGGGGGCTGGTTGCGCATAATTCCAATCGGTATTTTCCCAGCCTGAAAAGGGGTGTGGCAAAGAAAAATGGTGACCTGCCTCGTGAGACCAGGTCATATTGTTGTCGCTGGAGCAGCCTATTTTCAGCACAATGGCATCAAACCAGGAGTAGCCGCAATTGCCTGCCGGGTCGCCGACCACATAGGCATTCAGTCGGTCGGGAATGTTATTTTCCTGAATCATCTGGGCGCCAACCGGGAAAGTATGCTCATACCAAGCCGAGTTATGGTGGTAACGCACCGGATCGCCCGGAACAAGGTAAAAGCCGATGTTGGCCTCTGCAAAACGTTCGTTCATGCCACAAACGGCCTGGATACCTTTGTCGAAGGCAAACAGATTGGACCCGTCATCCTTGCCAACGATTTGCAGCGTTACGGGCACGTACAACATTTCATCAGAACGCGATTGTATGAACTCGTGGCGGTGGACTTTGTACCACTCCATCCAGGGCGAGACTTCGGTATTGCCACACCAATTGCCGGCCGGCTGCTGAGCCTTCAGGCCGAACACAGTACAAAACAGAAAAACAGGTAGGATGATTTGCTTGCAGGTCATCACAGAAAAGCAGGTTTGAATTAGTTATCGGTTATTCGTTATTCGTTATCCGGCTTGATAATCAAGCATTTGTAAAAAAATAACGCAAACTCATTTTAAACCGATACGCATTTATATACGCAATAGCATGTTCAGTTGGTTTGACAAAAGTCGGGTTTATTCGGTAATAAAACGATTTCAGGAAAAATTTTAGCGCTAACCAGCGACAAAAGTAGGGATGAGGGATGAGGACTGAGGACTGGCCGAGCGTGATGTCGACATAACGCTCGGTCATCCCTCATCCCTCAGTCCTCATTCCTGCCTCTTCACGCTGCTTGCGCCTTCTCCTTTTCTCTTGCCCGTTTTTTCTCCGCATAAGCGGTAGCGGCATCCCGCACCCATGTGCCTTCCTCGTATGCCTGTACACGGGTGCGCAGGCGCTGCTGGTTGCAAGGGCCGTTGCCCTGCACCACTTCCCAGAATTCGGCCCAGTTGATGGGGCCGAAATCGTAGTGCCCCCGCGTTTCATTCCAGCGCAGTTCGGGGTCGGGAACGGTGAGTCCCAGTACTTTCACCTGTTCGGCGATCATATCGACAAAACGCTGCCGCAATTCATCATTGCTGAAACGTTTGATTTTCCATTGCATGCTTTGCGCGCTGTTGGGGGATGCGTCGTCGGAAGGGCCAAACATCATCACCGCCGGCCAGTACCAGCGGTCGATAGCGTCCTGTGCCATAGCGCGTTGTTCCGGCGAGCCGTTAGCCAGTGTGAGCAGTATTTCAAAACCCTGCCGCTGGTGAAAACTTTCCTCCTTGCAAATCCGCACCATCGCGCGGGCATAAGGCCCGTACGAGCAGCGGCAGATTGGCACCTGGTTGAGAATGGCTGCCCCGTCGACGAGCCAGCCGATAGCGCCCATGTCGGCCCAGGAAATAGTCGGATAGTTAAAAATGGAGGAATATTTGGCTTTCCCGGCGTGCAGGTCGCGGATCATCTGATCGCGGCCGACCCCCAGCGTTTCTGCGGCGGCATACAGGTAGAGGCCGTGTCCGGCTTCATCCTGCACCTTGGCGAGCAAAATAGCCTTGCGTTTGAGCGAGGGTGCGCGGGTGATCCAGTTGCCTTCGGGCAGCATCCCGACAATTTCGGAATGTGCGTGCTGGCTGATCTGGCGGACCAGCGTTTTGCGGTAGGCATCCGGCATCCAGTCTTTGGGTTCGATGCGGATTTCGGCGTCGATTTTTGCCTGAAATGTTTCTTCTAACGAATGCGTGGTGGCAGACATGTTATGCTGTTGCGTATTTGGTTGGACAATACCGCTGCAAAGATAACGGAAAGTTCTTTTGAAACATGGTGAGCGCGGGATGGCTCAGTAGGGATTTTGCCCACCGTAGGAATAATGGCAACGCGGATGACACGGATGACGCAGATTGACGCGGATTTTTCCCGCTTTAGAGTTGACCATTTCTGTTAAATTTCAGAAAGAACAGGACAAAAAAATCCGTTCTATTTTGTCAACTCTAAATCGGGAAAAATCCGCGTCAATCCGCCACATCCGCGTCATCCGCGTTGCCATTATTCCCACGGGGCGCGCAAGCGCAAAAATCTTACGCAAAACTCCCCGCAATCAGCGCTTCATCCTTGGTTTCCAGCAGCGAATAACCCATCAGGTATTCGTCTACTTTGCGGGCGCATTCGCGGCCTTCGCTGATGGCCCAGACCACCAGTGATTGGCCGCGCCGCATATCGCCTGCTACAAACACCTTGGAAATATTGGTTTTGAATGCTTTTTCAGTGGCTTTTACGTTGCCGCGCTCGTCCAGTTCCACATCCAGTTCGTTGAGCAGGCCCTGGTGCTGTGGGTGCAGGAAACCCATCGCCAGCAGGGTCAGGTCGCAGGGGATTTCCCTTTCGGAACCCTGTATTTCCTCAAAATGTGCCGGCCGGCCTTCTGTGCCTGATTTCCATTCGATATCTACCACGCGCAAAGCGCGGAGCCTGCCGTTTTCATCGCCCAGAAAGGCTTTGGTCAGGATAGCCCAGTGCCGCTCGCAGCCTTCTTCGTGCGAAGTGGTTGTTTTCATCAGCATGGGATAAGTCGGCCAGGGCATGTTGTGGGTACGCTCTTGGGGCGGGGTGGGCAGTAATTCGAACTGGGTAACGGAAGAGGCGCCTTGGCGGTTGGAAGTGCCTACGCAGTCGCTGCCGGTATCGCCGCCGCCGATGACCACTACTTTTTTGCCGCTGGCGAGGATGTCTGCGCCGGTTACGGGGCGGTTGGAAACGCGTTTGTTTTGCTGTTTTAGGAAATCCATGGCAAAATATACTCCTTCCAGGTTTCGGCCGGGTATTTCCAGGTCGCGCGGAATGGTAGAGCCGCCCGCCAGCACGATGGCATGGTATTCGCGCAGCAGGTCGTTGACGGGTATGTTTTCACCTACATTGGCGTTGCAGCGGAATTCGATACCTTCTGCTTCCATCAATTGTATGCGGCGTTCGACGACATTTTTTTCCAGTTTGAAATCGGGAATACCGTAACGCAGCAAACCGCCGGGCATATCGTCCCGTTCGAATACCGTTACGTTGTGCCCTGCGGTGTTCAGTTGAGCCGCTGCGGCAAGTCCGGCAGGTCCGGAACCGATGACAGCCACTTTTTTGCCGCTGCGGACAAAAATTTTGCGGGGTTGAACGAACCCTTTTTCAAAAGCGATTTCAACAATATGTTTTTCAATTTCTTCGATGGCTACAGGCGGCTGGTTGATGCCCAGCACGCAGGCACTTTCGCAGGGCGCCGGACAAATGCGGCCTGTGAACTCCGGAAAATTGTTGGTGGAACTCAGCACGTCATACGCTTCCTGCCAGTCGCCCCGGTACACGGCGTCGTTGAACTCCGGGATAACATTGCCCAGCGGACAACCACTGTGACAGAACGGAACGCCACAATTCATACATCTTGCAGCCTGTTTGTTCAGTTGCTGTTCGTCGTACATCTGCACAAATTCACGGTAGTGCTGCAACCGTTTTTCCGCTTTTTCCTTGTTGGGAGCCTGGCGGGTATATTCCAAAAAACCTGTGGGTTTGCCCATGTCTCTTAAAATGTTGAGGTGTTGAGAGTTGAGGTTGTTGAGGGGTTGGGAAGGTTGAGGTTGTTGAGGGGTTGAGATTGTTGAGTTTAGCATTCACAAATGGCTTGAGTTACCACCCTCAACAATCTCAACCCCTCAACAACCTCAACCTCTTACTTCACGGCTTTGTGAAGAAGTTCTTTTTTTTCTGCGAGTGCTCTTTTGTAATCTTTCGGGAATACCTTGACAAAGTTAGTGAGTTGATTGTCAAGGTCTTTCAGCACAAATGCGGCAACCGTACTGCCGGTAAACCGAACGTGCTGTTCCAGCATTTTTCTCAATAAATCCGCGTCATGGGTGTCGAGCGGATCGAGGTCGATCATTTCAGCATTGCACTGCTGGGCAAACGTTTTTTGCGTATCCCAGACATAGGCAATACCGCCGCTCATACCTGCGCCGAAATTGCGGCCGGTCTGACCGAGAATCACCACTTTGCCGCCCGTCATGTACTCGCAACCGTGGTCGCCGATACCTTCCACCACGACTTTCGCACCTGAATTGCGCACACAAAAGCGCTCGCCGGCCTTGCCCCGGATATAGGCTTCGCCGGAGGTGGCGCCGTAAAATGCCACATTGCCGATGATGCTGTTTTCTTCCGGTACAATCGTCGAACTGCGATCAGGATATATGATCAGTTTGGCGCCGCTCAGGCCCTTGCCAAAGTAATCGTTGGCGTCGCCTTCCAGTTCCATTGTAACGCCATTGGTATTGAATGCCGCAAAACTCTGGCCTGCCGTTCCGGTAAATTTGAAATGAACGGTATCGTCAGGAAGCCCGGCGCCCCGGTAGCGTTTGGTGATTTCATTCGACAACAAAGTGCCGAGCGCGCGGTCGGTATTGATGACATTAAATTCGGCCCTGACCGGCGTTTGTTGTTCCAGAGCCGGTTTGGCTGCTGTCAGCAATTTCCAGTCGAGGATGTCCTTCAATCCGTGATCCTGCGATTCCTGGCAGTACAATCCTGTCGCTTCGCCATCCTGTTCTTTGTATAAAACAGGAGAAAGGTCGAGGCGCTGGTGTTTCCAGTGGGTGATGTCCGGGCGCATTTCGAGGCAGTCCACTTGTCCGATCATCTCGTCGACGGTTCGGAAGCCGAGTTCCGCCATGATTTCGCGCAGTTCCTGGGTCAGGAATTTAAAGAAGGTCACTACCTGGTCGGGATCTCCGGCGAAGCGTTTGCGCAATTCCGGGTCCTGCGTAGCGATGCCGACCGGACAAGTGTTCAGGTGGCATTTGCGCATCAGGATACAACCTTCCACCACAAGCGCCGCGGTAGCAACACCCCATTCCTCTGCGCCGAGCAGGGCAGCAATGGCGATGTCGCGACCTGTTTTTAACTGGCCGTCAGTTTGCACCGTTACGCGGCTGCGGAGCCGGTTTTTGACGAGTGTCTGGTGGGTTTCGGCCAGGCCAAGTTCCCAGGGCAATCCTGCGTGTTTGATGGAACTCAGCGGCGAAGCGCCCGTGCCGCCGTCGTATCCCGCAATCAGGATGACATCAGCCTTGGCTTTGGCAACGCCGGCTGCAATGGTGCCGACACCTGCTTTGGAAACCAGTTTTACATTGATACGGGCTGCGCGGTTGGCATTTTTCAGGTCGAAAATGAGTTGCGCGAGGTCTTCGATCGAGTAAATATCGTGGTGTGGTGGGGGCGAGATCAGTCCCACGCCCGGCGTGGAGTGCCGCACTTTGCCGATCCATTCGTCCACTTTGTGGCCGGGCAACTGGCCGCCTTCGCCGGGTTTTGCACCCTGTGCCATTTTAATCTGTAGTTCGTCGGCTTCTGTGAGGTAAAGACTCGTTACCCCGAAACGCCCGGATGCTACCTGTTTGATGGCGCTGCGCATGGAGTCGCCGGGTTGAAGATTATGGTGGCTGGAAGTGAGGGATTCGCCGGAGGTTTCGAGTTCGCCGATGGTGGTGTACCGGCGTTCGTCTTCCCCGCCTTCTCCCGTATTGCTTTTGCCGCCGAGTCGGTTCATGGCGATGGCCAGTGTCGTGTGCGCTTCCCAGGAGATGGAGCCGAAGGACATGGCTCCTGTGGCGAAGCGCCGGTAGATATTTTCAGCAGGTTCCACCTCGTCGAGGGAAAGTGCCGGTCTGTTGCGTTTAAACTTGAACAAGCTCCGCAGGGTGCAGGCTTTTTCACCCAGTTCATTTACAGTTCTGGAGTATTTTTTAAACGTGGTGTAATCGTTTGATTTAGTGGAATATTGCAGCAGGTGGATACTCTGCGGATTGAACAGGTGGTATTCGCCTTTGCGTTTCCAGGAATACAGGCCACCAATGGGCAAGCGGTCGACCGGAATCGTTTTTTTGCTGAAGGAGAGGTTGTGTTTTGCCAGCGTTTCGCGGGCTATTTCATCCAGGCCGAGTCCTTCAATACGCGAAACCGCGCCAGTGAAGTATTTGTCCACCACCGAGCGGTTCAGGCCGATAATTTCAAAAATCTGGGCGCCCTGGTAGGATTGCAGGGTGGAAATGCCCATTTTGGAAAAAATTTTCAACAGGCCGTCGTTGACCGATTTGATATAGTTTTTCTCCAGTTTGTAGTTGTCCAGCGTTGTATCGAGGTCGCCGCGCTGTTTCATATCGCGGATGGTCGAAAGCGCCAGGTAGGGGTTGATAGCCGTCGCGCCGAAGCCCAGCAGGCAGGCAAAATGGTGCGCTTCCCACACATCGCCGGCTTCTACCACGATACCTACTTTGCCACGGTGGCCTTTGCGGATCAGGTGGTGGTGTACGGCGGCTGTAAAGAGCAGCGATGGCACGGCTGCGTGTTCTGAGTCGATAGAACGGTCGGACAGCACCAGTACTTCAAAACCGTCTTCCACGGCGTCTTCGGCATACCGGCAAATGCGGTCGAGCGCTTTTTTCAGAGACCCTGGTTGCCCGTCGGCCCGGAAGTACATTTGCAGGGTTTTTGCCTGGAAATTGCCGGTATCGATGCTGCGCAGTTTTTCCAGTTCGTAATCGGACAACACCGGTTGTGGCAGCGCAACGGTGGCGCAGGTCAGCGGGTCGCCTTCCGACAGCAAGTTGCCGATATTGCCCAAAAAGGTGGTCAGCGACATTACCAATCGCTCCCGGATGGGGTCGATCGGCGGGTTGGTTACCTGGGCGAACAGTTGTTTGAAATAACTCGACAGGTGCTGCGGCTGGTCGCTGAGCACCGCCAGCGGCACATCGGTACCCATAGATCCGATGGGTTCTTTTCCATCCAGCGCCATGGGGGCAATAATCGTTTGCAGGTCTTCGGTCGAATAACCGAAAGCTTTCTGGTATTTAAACACCTGTGCGGATTCGAGCGGAGCAAAAGTGACGCGCGGCTCGGGCAGTTCCTGCAACCTGATTTTGTGTTTATTCAGCCATTCCTCATAGGGCTTCTGGGAGCAGACTTTTTGCTTCAGTTCTTCATCGCTGATAATCCGGCCTTGCGAGAGATCGACGACAAACATTTTGCCCGGTTGCAAACGACCGTTTTCCTTGATCAGTTTCGGATCGATGGGTAAAGCGCCCGTTTCGGAGGCCATAATAACCCGGTCGTCGGTGGTGACGCAGTACCGCGATGGGCGCAGGCCGTTGCGGTCGAGCGTGGCGCCGATAATATTGCCATCCGTAAAGGAAATGGACGCGGGACCATCCCATGGCTCCTGGAACGAAGCGTGGAATTCGTAAAAGGCTTTTTTGACCGGATCCATCTGCTCGTTGCCATCCCAGGCTTCGGGGATGAGCATCATCATGACATGCGGCAAAGATCGCCCGCTCAGCGTCAGCAGTTCGATGATGTTGTCGAGGCAGGCACTGTCGGACTGTCCACCGGTAACGACCGGCAGCAGCATTTCCATTTCTTCTTTGCTGAAATAGGGCGAAGTCCAACTTTTTTCATTGGTTTTCAACCAGTTGACATTGCCCTGCACGGTGTTGATCTCGCCATTGTGGGCGATAAACCGGAAGGGCTGCGCCAGTTTCCAGGAGGGAAAGGTATTGGTAGCAAAACGGGAGTGGATCAGACCGAATGCGCTCACGAGGTGCGGATTGGACAGATCGGGGAAATAACCCCGCACCTGCAAACTGGTCAACTGCCCTTTGTACACCACCGTTTTATGCGACATGGATGCGATATAAAAACCGATTTCATCCTTGCGTACGGTGCTGTTGATCAGGTGGGTGGAATAATTGCGCAGCACAAAAAGTTTGCGTTCAAACTCGTCGGGATGCACAATGCTGTCCGGGCAGGAGATAAACACCTGTTCCATTTCCGGCTCCACGGAAAGCGCCGTCTGGCCGATGCCTTCGATATTGACCGGCACTTTGCGCCAGGCGATAATCTGCATACCCACCTGTTCGGTGGCACGGGTAAAAATATCGCGGCATTCTTCGCGCAAGCGGATTTCTTTTGGGAAAAAGACAACACCCACGCCATACTTGCCGAATGGCGGCAACTGGATACCCATGCGCAGGCATTCGCCAAAGAAAAATTCATGGGGTGTCTGAATCAGCAAACCGGCGCCGTCGCCGGTATTGGGTTCGCAACCGCAGGCGCCGCGGTGCTCCATATTTTCCAGCAACGTCAGCGCATCCGAGACGGTCTGGTGGTTTTTATTGCCTTTCAAATTGGCTACAAAGCCAATGCCACAAGCATCCGATTCGGATTGTGGTACATAGAGTCCCGGTTGTCGGGCCTGGTCATCTTCTACTGTTTGCATGGTGTCAAGCCTGATGCCGACTGCTGTTCAGCAGATCGGAGCGATAAAAAATGGTCATGAAATCGGTGAAAAACTGAAGCAGTTTTCACTCCTCCCGGAGTGGTGCAAATGGTCTAAAAAGGTATTATTCAGACGGTGGTGGTGAGGGCCTTTAGTCAGCCAAAAAGCAGATGTGTTTTGCGCTTTTTGTTTGTCTTCGGAAGGCAAATTTATTTTTTATTTCTCAGAAAAATGCAAGTGTAGAATGAAATTTCAGGAAATTGCATATTCGCAAAATGTATCTGATCTGTAAAAACTAAAAAAAAGTAATCTAAAACTGCCGATACGGCGTATTTTGTTTTCTGGAAAGAGGGGTTCGGAAAACTTTTCTTCTGAATTGGGGAATGTTAATGATTTGTACTGGTAATGTTTCGTGTATAGTGTTTAGTGTTTAGGGCGCTTCGCCCAATCTACCCACAGTTGCCTTGGGCGAAGCGCCCTAAACACTAAATACTAAACACCAAACACATTAACTCACGGATAAAACTTCTCATACAACTCCTTGCCATTGTACGGGTCGCTGCCGTAGAATTCCACATATTCGATTTTTGGGGCCAGGGTCCAGCGCGACCGTTCTTCTATGGAAATAAAAATTTTGCGAATGACGATTTGTTTGCCGTTTACCTCCAGTTTGGCGCAGGGATTTCCGGCTGCATCCAGGTACAGGATAAACTTCATTTTGGAGTAGGAAACAAAGTGGAACTCGAAATAATTATCTCCCAGGCGTTTGGCGGTCACCCCATAGGCCAGGGTGCGCTGGATAAATGTCAGGTCTTCTTTCGCACCGCCATTGGTATACCGGATCCAGTAAATATTGACCGGTTTTTTGGCATCGAATTTTTTGTCCTGCGACAAATTGGCATCGTATACGATGGTGTTGTGGTTGCCGCTCCGCTGGATATAAAACAGGTTTTCGGCAGGTAAGGGCGGGCGCGGGTAGCCGGCCTGGGCGGAAAGGGTGGCCACCAGGGTGCAGGTGGTGAAGAGCGTAAATAGGAACCGCATGGCGTTGGTGTGTTTTAGTGTTTTGGTATTTTAGTGTTTTGGGCGCTTCGCCCAAACTACTCCCGGTGCCGAAGGCGAAGCGCCCAAAACACCAAAACACTAAAACACCAAAACACCTCAATTCAAAAATCCAGTTTAAACCGCGCCCGAATACCCCATTTGCTTACATTGGGCAGGTCGGTATAAGTCATTCTGCGAACGTAGTCGACGCGGAAAAGTTTAAAAATATTGGCAATTCCGACGCTGGCTTCGATGTAGGGTTTTTGTTCGAGGGTATGGGTAACGGTTCTGCCGTTTTCATCGACGGGGAAACGCAGCAGGCCGTTGGTTTCGGTTGGGCGGTTCTTTTCATCCAGCCCGCCGTACAGCCCTTTAAAACTCGCCACTTCCCGCCATTTCAGTTTGCGCAGCAAGGGGATTTTATTAAAGAAAAACCCGCCAAAGTTGTGCTGAATATTCAAACCCACATATTTGTCGCTGGCAAACTCCATAAAGTTCATCAGGTTGTAGGCCTGTAACTGATAGGCGTAGGTCTGATTGGCGCGGTGAATTTCCAGCAAAGGGTAGGGGACCGTGCCGAGCAGTCGACCGCCTTCCAGGCTCCAGTCGGAATACCCGAACGGTGCAACGTAAAATATTTTGGAAACCCTGGCCGTGATCAGTTGGTAGTTATACGTGCCGCCCAGGAGCGCTACACCCGCTTTCAGGCTGAGTTGAATAATCGGGTACTTGTTCAGGATAGGAATCCGATAAGTTTTTCCCTGGTAAAATTTTTCATTGGGCGCATACCGCACGGAAAAGCCGAACTGCGTGGAGATAATTTCATCCACGTAGCGGGTGCTGCCGTCGGTCGAATCGCTGTAATCGAACAGCAGGTTGCCGCCCGGCGACTGTGCCACGCGGTGCGCCGACAGGGTGTAACTCACCCCTTTGCGCAATTCGCGTACATAATCCACCTGTAAAGCGCGGTTGTAGATCATTTTGTCATTGATCCCGCGTTTGAAGGAGAGCAAAAAATTGTCTTCCTGGACAAATTGCAGGTCCTCTCCGGGAATCTGAATGTCATTCTGATACGACAAAGTCACCTGGTTCATGGGGTACGTCAGCGGCTTTTTATTCTCGAACGCATAGGTCAGGCCGCCGTAGTATTTCCATTTTTCGTCTTTAAAACCATAAGCGCCATACCATTCCAGGAAAAGGTTTTTGGCCAGTTTCGGATTGGTGCGCCCGCCCGCCCGCAGGCGAAACCCTTCCACGTCGTTAAAACTGTAAAAGGTGTTGACGGGTCCCAGGTCGAACCAGCCGATACTTTTATAACCCGCCAGCAACAGGATCGCGATGTCGCTAGCCCTTCTGAAAGCGGGTACATTCTGGATGCTGTCCACCATTTTGTAGATGCCCAGTTCCTGTTTGGACAGCGGTTGGTGGCGGTTTTCATTCCAGAAACTGGCGCTGCGGCGCGTAGAAGTTTCGTCGACAACCGTTGTGACGCGGTTGCGGAAAAGGCTGTCGGGGAGTGGCTGATTGATCTGGTAGTTTTGGTAGGATACGGATTTCCGACCCAGAATACTGCGGCCTTTTTCAGATTTGATGACCTGAAAATTCATGGTAATGTCATCCTTGACGAGCATCAGGCGGCGGTTGTTGCCTGTGCCGAAAAAATCGAATTCCTGCTCGATTTGCAGGTCGGACACCCAGTTGAGGTTGATGTCTTTCGAGATACCCATTTGTACTTTTCGAACGGCATAGGTGGAGTCGAGCGACACCAGGATGTTGCCCATAAAAGCCAGGTCGCTTTTGTTGCGCGGTGCAAAAAAGATGTCCACCACACGGCTCCCCTGATATTCAAGCGTATCCATGATGTAGAACCGGTACATGGCAGGCGCCAGCCCCGACAAAGGGCCCACGAACTGGGTCGACAGCAGGCTGATGTTGGCGTCGTAGATGTCGACGTTCTGGTACAGGTTGTTGAGGTAGGACGAAACGCCGTCGCCGTCCAGGTAAGCTTCCAGCCCGGCCTGTTGTTCACCGGTAACGTATTCTTTTTCCGACTGCGGGTTTTTCCGGTAATACACGTTCAGCAGTCGCTCGCGGAGGTACACCGGCAGCGATACTTTCAGGTTTACTTTGTTGGTATCGACGTTTTCAAAAATGAACTGAAACTTGCGCAAAACGCGCCGGTTGCGGAACTTTTCCGTCACGTTGTTGATGTCCAACTGAAGTTTTTCATAGGCTTCGTAGTTGTAATATTCCAGCCCTTCCTTGCGGTTTTGGTCTTTGTGGGCAAATACTTCGCCGATCAGGTCGACAGCCGGATTTTTGCGTTTGTATTTATCCGGCCGCACTTCCACTTCTTTCAGATTGACGGCGACATCGGCCATCGACACCGTAATTTCATTGTGCTGCCCCGCCAGAATCGCAATGGTCTGGGTGGTATAACCGATGTAAGCAATACGCAGTTGTGTAACGTTTTCCGGTGTTTCAATGCTGAAATTTCCGTCCATGTCGGTACGGGTGCCGAGGTTCACTTCCGGGAGTTGAACGGTGGCATAGGACAGGGTTTCTTTGGTGACTGCGTCCAGCACTTTGCCATGAACGGAGGTGGTTTTTTGGGCAAAAAGTGAAAGGCTGGCGATGAGCCAGACCATTGTCCAGGCGTATTTCAAAAAAATATTTTTTGCAAGAGGATTCATGATCAGTGTTCTTTGAGGGAGTAGTTATATTTAACTGTGATTCGAATGGTGTTCAATGAATGGTATGAAATGGATTAAAAAAACAATCATCTTTCGGAGCCGACTCCATATACGATAAAAAGCGCAAGAAGGATTATCGGCAGGTTCAAAGCCGGGCCCCCTCATCCCTCGTTCCTCATTCCTCATCCCTCATCCCTGGTTCAGAGCCAGCCTTTTTGCCTGTACCATTGCACGGTATCGGCCATGCCTTCGTACAAATCAAATCTGGGCTGGTATTGCAGTTCATTCAGCAGCGGACTTGCGTCGCAATGCCAGTTTTCGGCAGCCAGTTCAGCCATTTTGTCGCGGTTGAGCGGGACGGCCTTGTTTTGCCACTTTCCGATCGTTTCTGAAACGGCTGCTACCTGTCGCACCAGCGCCAGCGGCAATCGTATTTTCAGGGTCGATTTTTTGCCCAATG